>JACQVE010000304.1 GCA_016209965.1 Gemmatimonadota bacterium
CTGCTCCTCTGTCATACCCCTACCCTCCTTTAGTGGTCGAATCCGCAAATACGGCCGCATTCGGCCGTACTCACGAACTCGACCAATTAGTCCCGCGAGTCCTGCCGCTCGATGCGCGCACCCAAAGCTCGCAGCCGCTCGTCGATCCGCTCGTAGCCGCGCTCGATCTGACCCGCGTTGTAGATGTGAGTCTCGCCTTCCGCGCCCAGCGCCGCGATCAGCAGCGCCATCCCTGCGCGGATGTCCGGCGTCTCCACGACCGCGGCGTGGAGTCGCGACGGACCGACCACCACGGCGCGGTGCGGGTCGCACAACACAATGCGTGCGCCCATGCTGATCAGCTTGTCGGCAAAGAACATTCGGGACTCGAACATCTTCTCGTGGATCAGTACCGTGCCCCGGCACTGCGTGGCCAGCACCAGGGCAATGGAGGTAAGGTCCGCCGGGAACGCGGGCCACGGGCCGTCATCGATCTTCGGGATGTAGCCGCCCATGTCCAGCCGGACGGCGCGCTCCTGTTCCGCGGGCACGAACAGGTCGGAGCCACGGATCTCGCAGCGCACGCCCAGTCGCTCGAAGGCGAGCAGTGTCGAATCGAGGTGCTCGAGGGCCGCATCCTGGATCGTGACCTCTCCCCCCGTGACAGCGGCCAGCCCGATGAAGGATCCCACCTCGATATGGTCGCTGCTCAGGCGGAACTCGCCGCCGCCCAGCCGCTCGACGCCCTGGATCTCGAGGATGTGCGTGCCCACCCCGGCAATGCCCGCGCCCAAAGCGTTCAGCATGCGGCACAGGTCCTGGACGTGCGGCTCCGCCGCCGCGTTGCGGATGCGTGTCCCGCCCCGGGCCAGCACGGCGGCCATGATCGCGTTCTCCGTGGCCGTCACGCTGGGCTCGTCCAGGAAAATCTCGGCACCCTCGAGACCTCTGGTCTCGAGGCGGTAGCCCTCGCCGCTCTCGACCACGGCGCCCAGTCGGGACAGCGCCAGGAAGTGGGTGTCGAGTCGACGCCGGCCGATCACGTCGCCGCCGGGCGGCGGCAGGAGCATCCGTCCCACGCGCGCCAGCATGGGCCCCGCCAGCAGGATCGAGGCGCGGATGCGCGCGGCCAGCTCGGGCTCGAGCTCGGAGGCGCGCACCGCCCGCGCGTGCACCCGCACCGTGTTGCGCCCCAGCCACTCGCTTTCTACGCCCAGCCGGTTCAACAGCTCGAGCAGGGTGCGCACGTCCCGGATGTCCGGAACGTTATGCAGCACCACGGGCTCTTCCGTCAGGAGGGTGGCCGTCAGGAGAGGGAGCGCGGCGTTCTTGTTGCCCGCGGGTCGGATGCGGCCGCTCAGCGGATGGCCGCCTTCTACTATGAACTTGGGCATTTCAGGCGCAAGATACCCGCGGCCGGAAGATCCAGTCAATCGAAGCGCGGGCCGGCGGGCCGGCCGACAGCACATCAATGCGCACATGCAGCGGCTCGCCCTCCATCTCGAGCACATTGGCCATGGTCCGGTCGCCATGGCGCTGGAACTGCAGCGACGCGCGACTCTGGCCGACGCGCATGCCGCGCAGCTCCAGGAAGCGGAAGCGACGCGGCAAGTACGGCTGGATCAGGTGCAGCTTGCGGCCGTTGGCGTCCGGCTCGAGGCCCAGCACACTCTGGATCATCAGGAACAGGGCGCCCGCCGCCCACGCTTGCGGCGCGCAGGAGACCGGGTAGGCCACGGGCGCGTCCGTCTCGCCGCGCCACATCCCGCAGAACAGCTCGGGCAGCCGGTGGCAGCGCAAGTGGAACGCAGCCCGCGCGGCGAGCGACGCGCATACTCGACCAAGCCGTCGCCGTCCATGTCGCCGTGCTGGTCGATCCAGTCCAGCGCCCGCTCCGCCGCGGGGAGCAGCTCCCGGACCAGCGCGACGTCCAGCGCAGGGTTTCCCCCAGCAGCACCAGGAAGAGTGGGGTAGAGTCCACACTGCCATAGTACGGGACATGGGGGACTTCCATGCAGGCGGCCATTTCGCCGCGCCGCAGCTCGTGCAGGATCTTCCCCGGCTCTTCCTCCGTCCACTCGTCCTGGTTGCGACCCTGATGCGCCGCCAGGAAGCGCAGCGTCTGCCCGGCAATAGCCGGATCCACGACCAGCGTCTGCAGGCTGGTGATGACGGAGTCTCGCCCGAACACCGTGGTGAACCACGGGATGCCCGCCGTGATGATCGGCCGCCCGGCCACCTCGACCAGCAGGGCGCACAGATCCGTGAGCGACTGCCGCACAGCGGCGTTGAAGAACTCGTCGTCGGTCCGGATCCGCGTGCTGCCGTCCCACCACGCCTCGTAGGCGCGGTTCAGCTCGCGAAACCGCGCGCGAGGAGCCCCTCAACCAGCTCGTGCACCACGAGCTCCGTCCCGCCGTAATCGCGCGGCGGCACGGCGACGAAGGGCGTGGATACCATCGCGATCTTCATGGGTCGGCCTGGTTAAGCGGTCGAATTCGCAAGTACCGGCCCGCCCTCGGTGCGTGACCGTACCTACGAACTCGACCACCAAGGCGCTCGGGCTACCGGCCACGACGGGCGGGATCGCCGGCAGCGGCGTGGCTGCGCAAGAGGTGTTCCAGCCGCCGCGTCGCCACCCCTCGCGGGTCCTGCTTGACACCCCGAAAGTGCGCGGCCTACAATGCACTACCGGATCCCACCGGCCAGCCGTTCACCCCGTCAGTCAGCGGAGTATGCCGCCGCGTCGCGGTCCGCCACGCGGCCAAGCACCGCGCCACGTGGAAACAGGGGATGAGCGCCTCGCCGCTGCGCGCCGGCCCACGCCCACTTGCGCGATGACGAGCCGCACCTCACCCTTCGCGAGCTGGAGCGGCTGCTCGACCACGAGCGACGGGGGAGCGGCATTCGCCCTTTCGGCGCTGCCGCCCGCGTTGCGCGACGCGGTGATCGCCGCCTTCGAAGCTGGCCGCTTTGCCCGCCGGCGACTGGGGCTCGTGCCCAAGCCGGGGGCCCGGACGCTGGGAGTCGATCTGTTTGCCTGACCGGCGCCCGCTCTCCGTCCCCTGAGCAGCCGGGCTCCGGATCCGCATCGGCCGCATGGCGCGTGCGCGCGCTCCACGCAACGCCGTTCGCCCGGGAGACGGCGGGGACAGCAGGATTCCTTCGAGGAGGAAGCACCGTGACCTGGACCGTGCCGCTCGCCTTCCTGCAGGCCGCGCCTGCGGCGCAATCAGCCGCAACCCTCACTTGGCCCGAAGTCCTGACCGCATTGGCCGCCGCGACCGTCGCGCTCGTCGCCCTCGGCTTCGCGGTCGCCGGGCTGCTGGCCTTCCGCTCGCTGGCCCGCCTGATGCGCTCGCTGAACGAAACCGTCAAGCGGCTGGGCCCGCGCGCCGAGCCCTTGCTCGAGAACGCCAGCCGCGTGGCCAGCGACGCCAGCCGGATCAGCGACTCGGTCCGCCACGAGGTGGTCGAGCTGCTCAAGACCGTCGAGGACATCAACCAGCAGTTGCGTGCCGCGGCCGAGGGCGCGCAGGAGCGCGTGCAGCATTTTGCCGCGGTGCTGGACGTCGTGCAGGAAGAGGCCGAGGACCTGTTCCTGGATGCCGCCGCCGCCGCGCGCGGCCTGCACGCCTCCACCCGGTCGTTGCGCCGGCTGCGCCGCCGCCGGCATTAGTGGTCTGCCGCGATTCGCAGTACGTTTCGCTCCAGCAGGAGGAGCCGATGGCTCGCCGTGACACAATCGATTTCGTTAGCGCATTCGCCGTAGGCGCCATTCTCGGAGTCGCTGCCGCCCTGCTGCTCCGCCCGGAGCCGCCGTCGCGCACCCAGCGCATCCTGAAGCAGCTCGGTCCCTACGGCAAGCAGGTCCGGAGCGGCGCCCGCCAGGCACGCCGCGGGCTCGAGGAGCGCGCCAGCGCCGCCGGCGATCTGGGCGCCGAGCTGAACACGGCTGCTCGCGAGCTGCTGCGCGGATTCCGCAGCGAGGTCGCAGATATTCTGTCTGCCGCCCGGGACGACCTGGCGCGCACCTTGAACCAGCAGGTCGAGGAGGCTCAGACGTCGCTCCGCCGCACGGCCAGAAAGCTCCGCCGCTCCTGAGTCGGGCACCGGCCGTGCCGGCATTCGCCGCCCTCCCGCTGGCGCTCGCCCTGCTGCTCCTGCTGCCCGAAAGCGCCTGGGCCTTCGGGCCGGCTACCCACGCCTTCCTGGGCGAGCGCCTGCTCGGCTCGCTCTTCCTGCTGCCCGAAGCCCTGGCCAGCCTCATCCGCGTCCACCCCCAGAGCTTCCTCTATGGCTCCCTGGCCGCGGACATTTCCTTTGCCAAGAAGTACGTGCCCGCCGGCCGCCACTGCCACTTCTGGCACGTGGGCGAGGAGATCTACAATGAAGCGGAGAACGACCGGCTGCGCGCCGTCGGGCTGGGCTACCTCAGTCACCTCGCGGCCGACACCATTGCCCACAACTTCTACCTGCCGCGCCAGCTTCTCATGACCAGCTCGACCAAGGCGCTGGGCCACTCCTACTGGGAGCACCGCATGGACACCCACCTGGGCGAGCAGTACGCCGGCCTCGCCCGGGACGTGGTCATGGAGTACGACCACACCGAGGCCGACGCGCTCTTCGATCGCGTGCTGAGCGGCACCATCTTCTCCTTCGAGACCAACCGCCGGATCTTCCGCGGCATGATCCGCTTCCAGGACAACGAGCGCTGGCAGGCCGTCTTCGACCGCGTGGTGCAGAAATCGCGCTGGGACCTGCCGGCCGGGGACGTCGAGGCCTACGTCTCCCGCGCCTTCGACTACCTCATCGACTACCTGCTGCGCCGCCGCAACTCCGCCGCCGCCGCGCTCGACCCCACCGGCGAGTTCAACCTGCGCCTGGCCAAGCGCGTGCGCCGCATGGCCCTGCGCGAGGGCGCCTGGCGCAACCGCAAGCTGCTCCGCCTCATGGCCGACGACTTCTTCCCCCTGCCGCCCGAGGAGTTGGGCTACTGGAAGGAGAGCGTCAAAAGCTGAATGCGGGCTGTCCCGTTCTTCAGCTGACACGTGGCGCCTGGCCCCAGCGGGCGCGGCCACGCGGCCGGCTTCCCGGCCGAAGACGGAGAAGGCCAGCGTGATCGCGAAGAGTGCCGTCTGCAGCAGCCAGAAGTTCAGCAGCAGTCTGGCGAGCCGAGCCGTAGCGAACGGCTCCAGGCCCAGCACGCGCTGGCCGATGGCGGTGGCCAGCACGCCAACCAGAGCCACGCCCCCGATCGCGGCCAGGGCAAACAGCACCTGCACCCACAGGTAGCGCATACGCGAAAGCGGCTGCGCCAGCACCAGCTCGATGGCGCCGTTCTCGATCTCCCCGGCGACGGCGCGCGCCGCGAGCACGATCGCCACAGCCGCGCCCAGCGCCAGCGCCACAGGGTGGTTCCAGCCGAAGGCCAGCACACCGGCCGCGCCCGCGCCACCCAGCACGGTCTGCTCACGGCCCGGTCGAAAACGGGCATAGAAGTCGAGGATCTGCCCGGCTGTCATGTCGCCGTAGAGCCGCAGGTCGCCCGGGAGGAAGCCCACATCTTCGCGGCTGGCTGCCCGCTCCGGCGGCATGGCGAAGAGCCGCACCTGGCCCCGCGGTCGGGTGCACCAGCCCGAGCACGATGCGCAGCGTCGTCGTCTTGCCCGCGCCGTTAGGACCCAGGTAGCCGAAGACCTCACCCGGCTCCAGCACGAAGCTTACGCCGCGCAGCGCCTCGATCTGCCCGAAGCGCTTCACCAGCCCAGCCGCCTCGAGCGGTGGCGCCTGCCCCTGATTCACCAGCGGCCTTTCTCAGTGCGCGCGAATTGGAGGGAAGAAAACTGCGGGGGGGCGGAGCAAGTGGCGTGGCGGTTCAGCGCTTCCCTGACCCGCGTCGGCGCGACCAGTGCGCCGCTGGGCGGAAATCAGGCTCGGCTCACCCGCCGCCAGCGGCCGGCTGGCTGCCTTGATCCTGTAGGGTTGCGGGGTGTGGGCCCACCTACGCCGTGCAGCCGGCTACCTATCGCCGCTGGGATAAGGGTACCGCTCCAGCCAGTCATAGCCGTATTGGTCCCGCCACGCCAGGTAAATTGTAGATCGGCCGGACCCGACAAGTCGTCGGCCGGCGGGCGTGGAAGCGCGTCGCACCAAGACACCCCGTGTGTCAAAGATATCGTATTTCGGCAGGGAATCACTCGCCGCCCTATATCTGGCTACCCAGAGCTCTCCATTCTGTGAGATTCTCACGGCATCTCGGCCAAACGGTGGCTTTCGTTTCGGCCAGTGAAATTCTATGCGCAACGCTGCCGGCGGAGCATTGGCAGTCCGATCCGCGGCAATCACGGGCAGTGCTTCATGCGCTATCGATGGTCCAATTATCTTTGCGGATTGGCGCGCTCTCGTCCACCATTCTGCCCGGTAATTAGCTGCCCGCACGACACCGACGCGCCCATCTGGAGCAACAGCCCATCCGTCGTGGGGGCTAAAGGGCTGGGGGAGGAGAAACGTGTTCACCTGTCGAACCGAGCCTGTACCCTCCGAAAAAGTCGCAACGGCGTAACCGGCAATGTCGAGCATGCCGACAGTATCCACAGTCCCATCTCGGCGGTCCCAGCGGATGACGGGCAAGGAATCAGGCAGCCGCGAAGGGTCGGGAGTTTCCATCCCAATTAACGGCCCGGTGGAATACAAGCCCCCCTGCCAATCCGCACCCCGTAGTTCGTTTGCGTCGAACCATTGAGGAAGGGAAGCTGTAACGACAATCCTTCCATCACTGGTCAAGATCACGAGACGTCGCAGCTCGCTGTCGAGGATAGCCGTAGAGTCGCCGGCAAGAGAAAAGAGTCGGATCGGCCGTGAGTATTCACCTGGACCGCGGCCCACCCTGCCGACGGTGTCCAGGACACCGCGATCCGCGTGAGCAATTAGCACGGCGCGGACATCGGGATCCGCCACGACCACCCGCTTGTCACCGAGCTCACGGACCGATGCGACGAAGAGAAAGCGCTCGGGGAACGTAAACTCAGGGGTTTGCACATGGATAGTTCTGACCGCGTCTTTCTGGCCTGAACCCGAGCCGCACGCCGCCAACGTCAAGCATGCCACAACGAAAATTTCTGTGCCTAGCGGCTGGCGATCCTTCACCGACTTCCGCCGGGGTTGGCACGGCAC
>JACQVE010000305.1 GCA_016209965.1 Gemmatimonadota bacterium
CCAACTGCGCGGCCAGTGGCGGCGCGGCCAGGCAGAGAGCCGCGACGGCGAGGGCAGAGAAAACGATGGAGCGATGCACGGGGGCACCCCGTTCGGGTCACCGTGAGGATAGGAGACACGCGAGCCCGGCGCTACCCTACGTCAGAAGTCCCAGCGCACGCCAACCCCCGTCTTGCGGCGCAGTGAGAAGCCCGGGTGCCCCGCGCCTGCGGCTCCGCCCCCAACGGCGAAGCGCTGCGGGAATTATGCACATGTCGGGCCGGGGGCGAGGCGAGCCAGCGGAGGTGAGCGAGCTTCACCGCGGTGGCGACCCGCCGGGGCGTTACCGCACCGCCCGGCACACCTCTTGCGTGGCGATTTTTCGCCTTTATCCTCCGATTAACCTTTGGGTGTCATGGAAGAAAAGACTGTACTGGTCGTCGAGGACGACGAGGATACGCGCATCCTGTATGCCACGGTGCTGCGCCACTGTGGATACCGGGTGATCGAAGCGGAGAACGGGTTGGAGGGGCTGCGGCTGGCCCGGCAGCTCCACCCGGCTGCCATTGTGATGGACATGGCGATGCCGGTGTGCGACGGCTGGACTGCCACCGAGCTGCTGAAACAGGACGAGCGGACGCGCGACATTCCGATTCTGGCGGTCACGGTCCACGATATTGGCAGGGGTGAGGCGCAGCGCTACTGGGATGGCTACCTGAGCAAGCCGTGCGAGCCGCGCCGGGTCGCTGTCGAGGTAGCGATGCTGGTCGGTCCGCCCACGCGGCCGGGCTGGACGCCGAGCGCGTAGGCGGGACGCGGCGGGCCCGCTTGATCAACAGCAGCTCCGCGAGTTCGCGCTCCCCGTACTGCCGGTAGCCGGCCGGGGTGCGGGCGGGGCGGGACAGAAGACCCTCACGCTCGTAGTAGCGGATCGCCTCGGGCGTAACGCCCGCCAACCGGGCCGACCTACCCGCTGTGCTTACCCAACTCGCCGTGTCGCCCAGTCGCCGTGTCGCCGCGTCCCCCTTACTGTCCCTCGAAGAACTTCTCCTCCAGCTCCGGCTCGGGGGGCTTGCCCCGCCGCCCGGCTTTCGCCGCAGGCTCGCCGCCGAATAGACGGGCCTCGATCTCGGCTTCCAGGTCCTCCTGCACGCGCCGGGGCGGCACATCCTGCACCCGCTCGGCCTCCTCCCGGAGCTGATCGAGCAGCCGCTCCATCTGGCGCCGGTTCATGAACGTGGCCAGGTGGCCGATCAGGCCCACGGCCAGCTTGGCGCGGTCGGGGACCGTAAGCCGGTCCCGGGCCTGGTGCATGATCCCGCGGATCGCCGCGTGATCGGTGGTCTTCGACTCCGTGGTGCGCGCCTTCTGCGTCATGGCATCTCCTCGGCCGCGTAGCCCTCGTCCATGACGGCGCCCACCAGCTCACGGGGCGTGGTACGCGCCTCGTCGTAGTCGACAACCGCGCGGCCCGCCTCCAGCTCGACCCGCGCACTCCGTACGCCCTCCACCCCCTCGAGCGCGCCGGTCACGGTGCGCACGCAATGGTCGCAGCTCATTCCTCGCACCCAGAGCTTCACCGTCGCCATGCTCCGCTACCTCCGATTCGCAGACATGGGTCCGACCGCCAAGTAGCTCGCCGGGACACCGCTGAGTTTTCTCGGGCTCACGCCCGAATTCGACCAGCAAGCTACAGATCGTCCAGTGGGCGCCACAAGGGTGGGGAGTCTGCCGCCTTTTCTGATTGGCCAAATCCGATCCGCGCCTCAACCCCAGCCCACGCCATCCGCCCCCGCCGCAGGCGAGGAGGCCCGCGCTCGCCGCGGCTATTCCGGTAGCAGCGCCGCGCGCCGCAGCCGCAGCGAGTTACCCACCACGCTGACCGAGCTGAAGGCCATCGCCGCGCTGGCCACCACAGGCGAGAGCAGCACGCCGAAGAGCGGGTAGAGCGCGCCCGCGGCCAGGGGGATGCCCAACGCATTGTAGAAGAACGCCCAGAAAAGGTTCTGCTTGATGATGCGCATGGTGCGGCGCGAGAGGCGCATGGCCGTGACCATGCCGCTCAGGTCGCCGCTGACCAGGGTAATGTCGGACGCTTCGAGCGCCACGTCCGTGCCCGTGCCGATGGCGATGCCCACGTCGGCCTGCGCCAGCGCGGGCGCGTCATTGACACCATCGCCGACCATGGCCACAGGGCCGGCGCCCTGCTCCTGCAGCCGCTTCACTTCACGCGCCTTGTCCACGGGCAGCACTTCCGCCAGCACTCTGGTGATGCCCACTTCGCGGCCGATCGCCTCGGCCGTGCGGCGATGGTCGCCCGTCAGCATGACCACCTCGAGTCCCAGCCGCCGCAGCCGCGCGACCGCCCTGCGGCTTCCCGGCTTCACCGGGTCGGCCAGCGCGATCAACCCGGCGGCCGCGCCGTCCACTGCCACATGAACCGGCGTCCGGGCCGCTGCAGCCAGGCGCTCGGCCGCCTGCTGCAGAGCGGCGGTCGCCACGCCGCGCTCCTCCAGGAACGCGCGGTTCCCCACCAGCACGCGTCGCCCTTCCACCACAGCCTCTGCGCCCCGGCCGCCAAACGAGGCGAACTCCGCCGGCTCCGCCAGCGCCAGATCCTGTTCCCGCGCCGCCTCGACTACTGCTGCCGCCAACGGGTGCTCGGAGGCCCGCTCGACGGCTGCGGCCAGGCGCAGCAGCCTCCGCTCCGCCTCCCCACCCCAAGGGGCGACGCGGCGACGGGGCGACGGGGGGTCCAGCACGCCGTCCTCCAGGGCGGAGCCGCCGGCCGCGGCGTCGCCGTGTCGCCCACTCGCCGCGCCCAGGTGTGCGGACGAGGCCACGGCGATCACGTCCACCACCCGCGGCTTCCCCTCCGTGATGGTCCCCGTCTTGTCCAGCACCACGGTGCGGATGCGATGCGCCAGCTCGAGGCTGTCGCCGCCCCGGAAGAGCACGCCCCGCTCCGCACCCGCACCCGTTCCCACCATCACGGCTGTGGGCGTGGCCAGCCCCATGGCGCAAGGGCAGGCGATAATCAGCACCGTGACCATGGCGGCCACGGCAAAGGGGAGCGCAGGCGCCGGCCCGAAGACGAGCCAGCCAGCAAGGCTGAGCAGCGCCAACCCGATCACGATGGGGACGAAGACGCCCGCCACGCGGTCGGCCAGCCGTTGGATGGGCGCCTTCGTCGCCTGCGCCGCCTCGACCAGCCGGACGATCTGCGCCAGCGCCGTGTCGCGCCCCACCCGCTCGGCCCGGAAGCGGAACGCGCCGCTGCCATTGATCGTGCCGCCCACCACCTCGCTGCCCGGAGCTTTCTCCACCGGCAGCGCCTCGCCCGTGAGCAGCGACTCGTCCACTGCGCTTCGCCCCTCGAGCACTCGGCCGTCCACGGGGACGCGCTCGCCCGGCCGGACCAGGACGACGTCGCCTACGGCGACTTCCTCCACCGGGATGTCCAGCTCACCGGCGCCGCGCTGCACGCGCGCCGTGCGGGGCTGGAGCCCCAGCAGCCGGCGGATCGCCTCCGACGTGCGCCCCTTGGCCCGCGCCTCCAGCATCTTGCCCAGCAGGATCAGGGCAATGATGGCCGCGACCGCCTCGTAGTAGACATCCGGGGCGAGGCCGGCGCCCGTGAACACGCCCGGCGCGGCTGTGGCCGCGACGCTGTACAGGTAGGCCGCGCCCGTGCCCACGGCAATGAGCGTGTTCATGTCGGCCGTGCCGTGCAGCACGCCGCTCCACGCCCCGCGATAGAACTGGCGGCCCGCCCAGAGCACCACGGGCGTGGTCAGCAGCAGCAGCGCCCAGCGCAGCACGCCGGGATCCAGCGCGTAGAGCCAGGGCAGCGTCCGGGCGAGCGCGCCGGAGAGCGGCATGGTCAGCCGCAGGAACAGGTCCGCGTGCCGGGCTGCCGTCTCCTCCATCATCAGCGGCATCGAGGCCGCCATCGCCAGCGCCGCCACCACGGCCGAGAACCAGAACTTGCGGCGCAGCCGGCGGTACTCGAGCGCCCGCACCGCCCGCTCCCGCTCCACTGGGTCCGCCGCCGCCACCGGCTCCGCCAGCCGGTAGCCCGCACGCTCCACCGCGCCGGCCAGGTCGGAGGGCGACGTCGCCTCCGCCAGGTACGCGACCCGCGCCTGACCACTGGCTAGGTTGACGCTGGCAGCCACCACCCCCGGCAGCTCGCGTAGCTCGCGTTCGACTCGCTCGCCTGAGACCGCCCACTCGAAACCCTCGAGCTGCAGCACCGCCTCCGCCAAACGCGCGTCGTACCCCGTGCCACGAACCACCTCGACCAGCCCGGCAGCATCCGTTGCCGCCGGATCATAGAGCACTGTTGCCCGCTCGGAACCGAAGTTGACGGCCGCCTCCCGCACGCCCGCCGCCCGCTCCAGCTTCTTCTGGATGCGCGCCGCGCACGCCGCGCAGCTCATGCCCGTAATGGGGATGGTCAGGCGCGCAGCGCCGCCGGCGCTGGAGGCCGGCCGCGCCTGGTCTTCAACAGTCGATGCCTGCTGGCTCATGAATCCGTCCTCGGTGCATCTCGTACCTCGGCCGCCGTTGCGCCGCTCAGCCCCCGGAGCACGCCCATCACGTCCAGCTCGCGGCCCATAATGGCGATCTCACCGCCCACCTCCAGGCCCATCACCGCGCATGCTTGTACATCAGCTCCAGCACTTCTTGATAGGCGCGCTCGGCTTCCAGCGCCTCGCCCGAACGAAGCGCATCCGTGACACAGTGCTCCAGGTGATTGCGCATAAGCAGCTTCCCAACGCCCCGCAGGGCCTCGTGCACCGAGGAAACCTGCGTCAGGACGTCCGCACAGTAGCGCCCCTCCGCCACCATGCGCTGCAGCCCGCGAACCTGCCCCTCGATGCGCTTCAGCCTGGCCAGCGCCTGCGCCTGCAGCTCCACGTCCACCGCCCGTGCCTTGCGGGTGACCCGCCCCTCTATGCTCGTTTCCATGCCATACCCCCCTATTCTATAATGCGGCCAGCATAGCAGCCGTAAGGGAGATTGTCAAGTACCTGGGCCGCCGCGCCAATGGCTGGCGCGCACGACCAGGCCACGCTTATCCTCAAGAGGCAGTCCGCAGCACGCGCACGCAGCTCGTGAAATCCTTATGAAGTGGTCGGCCGTCGGGACGGGCGCCATGGGGGGCGCTGGCTTTGCGCTTCCGCTGCTGGCCATCTTCTACCTGCTCCGGCAGGTAGCAAAGCTTTCCTTCCCGCCCTTTGATCTCTTCGACTGGATGGCGCGCCGGCTGCCCGGGCCTGTGGTGACCTTCGGCATCGACCTGATGGTTTCGGTGCTCCGGCTGCTCCCGGTGGGCGAGACCTCGGCGGCGGCCAAGAATGCCGAGCAACTCCTGGCGCTTGGCATGTTCGTGCTGGTTTGCGCTCTCGCGGGCGCGTTTCTTTACGCCTGGCTGGACCGCCCCTCCCCGCTGCACCCTGCCTACAGCGGGGCCGCGCTGGGCGGCGCGCTGGGCGTGTGCCTGGGAGCGGTTGCCGCAAGCATCTCACGACCCGGCGCCGGCGCGGGCATCGGGTACTTTCTCGGCGTGGTCGTGCTGTTGGCTGCGTGGGGGGCCGTTCTGGGCTGGAGCTTCCCACGGCTGCTGCCCCGCCAACCTGCCCGGCCCGCAGGTGAAGCCAGCGCTGCGGGGCCGGTGGTCGAGGCCATCAGCCGGCGTCGCTTCATCCTGCGGGTAGGAGAGGCCACCGCTACCATAACGGTGCTGGGCGCGGGGCTGGGAGCGCTGGTGGCAGACCGGCGCAGCCGGTCGGCCGGCGCTGCCGCCGGGGTTCCCTGGTCAGAGCGCAATGCGCTCCCCAACGCAGCAGATCCCGTCCAGCCCGCCCCGGGCACTCGTCCCGAGCTGAC
>JACQVE010000306.1 GCA_016209965.1 Gemmatimonadota bacterium
CACCACGCTCCACGTGGCGCCGCGCGTCTCGGGTACGAAGGCGTACAGGTAGCTCTGGCCGGCCTGCACGCTGCCATCGCTGTATAACGTTATGGTGTCGGGTCGTAGGATCTGATCGTAGGCGATGGGGCCCAGCACCCGATTCAGGGTGTCCCGCATCTCGTCAACGGTACAGGGCGCGCCCAGGGTACGCGTAGTTGTGAAGGTCAGCGTAGTCGCCGTGGGGTTACACGATTTGTAGACCAGGATCCGGGCAATATTGTCGGGTGCCCGCTTCTCGAGGGAATCCGGGAGCCAGGGGTTCATGCGCCGGATCCGAGCCTCGGGCGTGGTGGGTCCCGCGGTCCGGTAGCGCTGGGCCTGGAAGAGCAGGAACTCGTCTACCCAGCGCATGCGGGTGGCGTCCAGGGAGATGCGCACCAGCGTGTTCTGGATGCTCCCCCCGTCGACCCCCACGGCAACCACGCGCGGGGCGGGCGGTGCCTGCGGCACCGAGTAGAAGTCATGGTAGACCTGGATCGCATCGCGCACGGAACGCTCGATGCTGGCCGAGTCGGCGGCCAGGACCAGGGCAATGACGAAGGACGCCGTCTGACCGGCGGCCAGCCGGAAGGGGCCGGCACCCACGTACTCGGAGCCCCGGATCAGCTTGAGGCTGCGGTCCGGGAAGGTGTCTTTCCACATTCCCACGAGCTGGTTGCTGGCGGAGTTGCAGTCGTCCAGGAAGAGGGTGTCAGGCCCCACGGGTGCCGCGCTGGGGCGGTTCGAGCGATAGGTCCACACCTTCCCGCCCGGCCCGGTCGGGCCTGGCACACACCAGTTGAAGCCGCCGCCAGCCCTGGGGCTGGCCAGATTGACGCGCGGCCCGTCGCCGTAGGCCGCCCCGTTCGCGGGGTGGAAGAGGAACCAGTAATCGTTGGGCGGGAGGGAAGAGGGCTGGTCTCCGGCCAGCGCATCGGCCTCGTGGGAGCTCAGCGTCCCCCAGGCACTCTGACCGCGACCCGCGAGCAGCCGGGTGGAGGAGCACTCCTGGCCGCAGCTCCGGCCGATGTTGTAGGTGATGGTATCGCCCGCCAGCGGGTGCGTGGGCCGTAAGAAGGGGCTGGTGGCGTTGCTGAACAGCTTGTTGCGCAGGTCGCCAATGGGGCTCTTCAGCACGACGAGCGCCATGGCGCCGCGGGCGAAGCCGCGGGACACATCGATTGAAGCGCAGGTACCGATGAAGTTGGTGATGACCAGGCGCTCGGGTAGCGCCCGGGCGCCGTCGCAGTCGCTGCGGCTGCGCAGATCATTGAATACCACGGCGCCCATCTCGGGCCAGAACCCGGCGCGGGACATGGCGGTCGTGGGCCGGAGCAGGAACCCGGCATAGAGGGAGTCATAGTCGATGGCGGCGCCATAACGGTCCCTGGAGCGGTTGGTGACCGTGGCCTGCCAGAAGACCATGCCCTCGAGCTTGGTGTCCTTGAAGTTGAAGGCATCGAACTGCCACTCGAGCGCCAGCGGGTAGCCGTCGGTCGAAGGCGCGCCCGACTGGCCGGCGATCACATTGCCGTAAGCGAGATTATTGCTGACGTTGAAGTCCGAGATGAAGCCGTACGTCTGGAAGTTGTTGCCGATGAACTCCTGCGTGGCCTCGGACGGCACGGTCCAGAAGTCGAAGGCAAAGGTGTTACCCTGCTGCTTGAAGCGGTCGAGGTACACCGAGAAGGGCACGTTGCCACGCCCGCCCCAGCCATCAACGCCCCAGGTGGGCTCGCAGTCGCTGCCGGCCATGAGCGTGAAGCCGGGCGGGACCAGGTCCTTGGCGTGAACGAGGCACGCCGGCGCGGTGGGAAGCTGGTCCGAAGAGGGAGTCCGCTTGCCGCTGAAGCGCACGCCCAGGGAGCCGTCAGCCGGCAACCAGTCCGTGGCCGCAGGGTTCAAGTGATTGTTGATGGACACCGTGTGGCCGCCCGTGCCCGCGTTGCGCACGTTGGCAAGGCTCGGCACTCTTTGTCGGTTCCCCTGATAGTCGGTGCGCCCCGCCGTGGCCCAGAGGGCGACCTCCGAGAGGTGGGCAAAGAACGTGTTCACCTTGCGGATCTGCGCCGGCTGCAGGCTCTCAATCCCCTGCTGCGCGTCCATGGGCCCGGCATTGGTGACCCAGAAGCGGAAACTGGGGGCGGTGCGCATGCCCGTGACGGCAAAGTCGCGGGTAGCCGCCAGGTTGAATCCCGAGGGTGGCTGCTGGGCCGCGAGCGGCGCTACGACGCCGGCTAACAGCGCGAGCGCCGCGAACGGGCGGAGTAAGCTCGAGGGCAACATCGCGATTCTCGTTCTCGGGTCCATATCAGAAGCTCACCTTGATGCCCAGCGTGATGCCGCGGCGATCATGGAACATCTCCGGCCGGTCCAGGAAGCTGGAGAAGGC
>JACQVE010000307.1 GCA_016209965.1 Gemmatimonadota bacterium
GGCGCGGAAGCGGCGGACGACGCCTTGCTCCTCCGCAGGCGCGCCGGGTTGCCCTCCTGTTCCTCGTCCTCTGCCCGCTGGGCACGGGCGCATGCCGTGGTCAGAACCGGGAGGACCTGGAACTGCGCGCGGCCGTGGATTCGTTGCTCCCGCGCCTCGAGTCGCTGGCCGGCCTGCGTGCCCGCCGGGCGGTGGGCGTCGCGCGCCGCAGCCGCGCCGAGCTGCGGCGCTACGTACTCGCCCAGCTCGCCAGGGAGCTGCCGCCGGCAGAGGCGGAAGGCATCGAAGCCACCTACCGCGCCCTGGGCCTCTTCCCGGACACGCTGGATCTGCGGCGGCTACTGCTGGAGCTGTATACGGAGCAGGTGATGGGCTACTACGATCCCGAGACGGACACGCTCTACATCATGCAGGGTGTGCCCCGGGATGTGCTCGAACCGGTGCTGGCCCACGAGCTGGTGCACGCGCTTCAGGACCAGTACGTGGACCTGGACTCGCTGGTCTCGCGCAGGCGCGGCAATGACCGCCAGCTCGCGGCGCAGGCGGCCATCGAGGGGCAGGCGACGCTGGTCATGTTCGGTCTGCTGGCCGAGCGCATGGCCGGCCAACCGATAGACCTCGCCGCCCTGCCCGATCTCGGCCCGCAGCTCCGCCCCGGCCTCGAGGCGCAAAACCGGCAGTTCCCCGTCTTCCAGTCGGCCCCGCGCATCATCCGCGAAACGCTGCTCTTCCCCTACCTGGGCGGCGCCGGCTTCGTGCAGGCGCTCTGGCGCCACGCCGCTGCTCGCGGCCCTGCCGATGCCGCCGCAGGGGAGGCGGCCCGGTCGCCGCCGCCCGCCCCGTTTGGCTCCCTGCTCCCCCTGTCCACCGAGCAGGTGCTCCACGCGGAAACGCACTTCCTGCAGAGCCGCGACGCGCCCACCGAGCTGCGCTTCTCGCCGGGCCGGTCAGGCTCCGCTGCCGACGCGGCGACGCGGCGACGCGGCGACGCGGCGCTGGACGGCGAAGTCTCCGTGCCTCCCCGTCCCCGTGTCCTCCGCTCAGGGCAGGGTGGGGCAGGCTGGAAGGTGCTCTATGAGAACACGCTGGGCGAGCTCGAGATCTCGATCCTGCTCGAGGAGCACTTCGGGGAGGAAGCTGCCGCGCTGGCCCGCGGCTGGGATGGAGACCGCTACCTTCTGCTCGAAGGGCCGGGCGGCGCCCACGCCCTGGTCTGGTACTCCGTCTGGGATGACGCCGCAGCCGCCGAAGCCTTTGCCGACGCCTACCGCCGCATCCTCACCCAACGCTCGGCGCTGCGCCACGGCCGCGCCCAGCGCTCGACCGTCCAGGACCGGCCGGTTGTGCTCGTCCTGGACGCGCCCCGTCAGGTCCTTCTGGACAGCCTTCCAATCCCCTCGGTTGAATTGAAGAATGGGCCCTAACGCGCGCACTCCTCGCCGGTGAAGAACCACGCAACTCTTGCAAACCCGAGCCGGCGATGCAAGGCTAGCCAGGTTGGCTACCGGTGAGGTCTGAGATGCAGAAGTTCGATACCGCGTTGCGCGAATATGTGCTCCAGAAGATCGCCGAGATAGGCCAGGCGGACATCGTGGTTGGGCTGCCCACGCATAACAACGAGGAGACGGTGGTCGGCGTCATGACCAACGTATACCGCGGGCTGGAGATGTACTATCCCCAGCATCGTGCTGTGGTCTATGTCTCCGACGGCGGCTCCCTCGACTACACGCGTGAACTCGCCCAGAAGATGAAGTCGGCCGCCGTGCCCAAGATTGTCGCCATCTACCGCGGCGTGGGGGGCAAGGGGACTTCCTTGCGCGCGGTTTTCCAGGCGGCGGAACGTCTGGGCGCAAAGGCGGTGGCCGTCGTGGATGCGGACCTGCGCAGCATCACGCCCGAATGGATGCCGGCGCTCCTCGGGCCCGTGCTCTCCGAGGGCTACGACTTCGTCAGCCCCTACTACCTGCGCGACAAGTACGACGCCACCATCACGAACCATGTGGCCTACTCGTTTACCCGCGCCCTGTACGGCAAACGCGTGCGCCAGCCCATTGGCGGGGATTTCGGCTTCTCGCGCCGGATGGTCGAATACATCACTCACCAGGAAGTATGGGAGAGCGACGTCGCCAGGTTCGGCATCGATATCTGGCTCACCACCCTGGCCATCTGCGAGGGCTTCAAGGTCTGCGAAGCGCGACTGGGCGTCAAAGTGCATGATCCCAAGGATCCGGCCCTGGCACTGGGCCCCATGTTCCGCCACGTAGTGGGCAGCATGTTCGCTCTCATGGCTCGCTACGAGGCGGTGTGGCAGCGGGTTCGGGGCAGTCAGGCGGTCCCGCTCCTGGGCAGCCTGGACACCCTGAAGCCGGAGCCGGTGTCCGTTTCGCTGGAGCGGCTGTGGGCGAACTTCCAGTCTGGTTTCGAGCACTTCCGCTCGCTCTGGAGCGAGGTGCTGACCCCGGAAAGCTATGCCGCCGTCCAGGCCCTGGCGCAGCGAGATCTCGCCGCAGCCCGGCTCGAATACCGCGACTGGGCGCGCATCGTCTACGACTTCGCCTACACCTACAGCCGCTGGTCCCGCGACCGCTATAAGCTGGTGGAGACCATGACCCCCCTTTACTACGGGCGGGTGGCGGCGTTCGTCGCGGAGACGGCGGACATGACCACGGCCGAGGTGGAGGAGCGCGTGGTGGAGCGGCAGGCGGAGGTCTTCGAGGAGGAAAAGATCTACCTGCTCGAGCGATTTGCACAGTGGGACGCGATCACGCCGTCGTGAAGCCTTGGGCACCACGTCCGGCAGGCCCTCGTGTTGCCTGGCACCCTCTGGCGCCGTACGAGCCCGGGGCTGCCCTGGCTCCGGAGGCCATGACGGCGGACGGCAGCAAGAATGGGTGAGAAGACAGTATCACCGCGCCTGCTGATCTTCAGCGACCTGGACGGCTGCCTGCTCGATGCGGAGAGCTATGCTCTCGGCCCGGCAGAGCCCGTGTTACGAATGCTGCGCAGCCAGGGCATTCCCCTTGTTCTCTGTACCACCAAGACGCGCTCCGAGATAGTCGCGCTCTACTCCATGCTGGGCGGGCGGTACGTGACGGTGCTGGAGGATGGGGCCGGCATTCTGGTGCCGCCGGCTACGCTGCCCTGCCACCCATCTGGGGCGCGCATGACCCGCGAGGGCGCGTTCCTTTCGCTCAGCATCCCCTATTCTGCCGTCCGTCGTCATTTCGCGGCACTCCGCCGCCATATGCGCGGGGGAGTCGTGGGCTTCGGGGACCTGACGGTCCCGGAAGTGGCGCGGCTCACTCGCCTTCCGCTGTCAGCGGCCCGCCGGGCGCGACGCCGAGAATTTGATGAGCCTTTCTATTTCCTGAGGGAAGATCGGGAGCAGCAGCGGCGCGCCCGTCGCTTCGCTCGCGACCGGGGACTGCGCATCATGCACGGCGGCCGGCTCTTCCACCTGCACGGCAACACGGACAAGGGGGTGGGCGCCCGCCTGGTAAGGAGGATGATGGGCCAGGACGGTCGGCGCTGGAGGGTGGCCGCGCTCGGAGACGGCGCGCTGGACGCGCCCCTGCTGCGCATGGCAGACATCGCCGTGATCATCCCCGGCCTGGACGGCCGGCCCGATCCGGCGCTGCGCCGGCGGCTCCCCTGGGCCCGCGTGGCGGCGCTGCCCGGGCCCGCTGGCTGGGCTCAGGCCGTGCAAGAGATGCTGGGGAACGAGTGAACCTGCTCGACCTCGCGCTCCTGGGCATCTACCTGGCCACCGTTCTCGGGGCGAGTCTGATCTTCGCGCGCCGCCAGCGCTCGACCGATGATTATTACGTCGGCGGCCGGCGCCTCGCCTCCGGCTGGATTGCCCTCTCCATCCTGGCCACTCAGGTCAGCGCCATCAGCCTGCTCGGCGGTCCCGCCTTCGTCGCCCTGCAGCCGCAGGGCGGGCTCGTCTGGTTGCAGTACGAATTGGCCGTGCCGCTGGCCATGCTGGCGGCGCTGATGGTGCTGGTTCCTGTGCTGCGCCGCGCCCGCGTGGTCACGGTCTACGAGTACGTGGAGGCGCGCTTCGGCGGCGGCGCGCGCATGGCGCTGGCCCTCGTGTTCCTCCTGGCCCGCGGCCTGGCCACCGGCGTAGCGCTCTACGCCGTGGCACTCCCCCTCGCCCTCGCCTTCCATATCCCGCTGGCGGCGGCCATGATCGGGATCGGCGGGTTCGCCATCCTCTATACCACCATCGGCGGCATCAAGGCGGACGTGTTCTCCGACGCACTGCAGCTCGTTGTGCTGGTGGGCGTGATGATCGTACTGGTGGCGGAAGCCGCGGCCGGCCTGGGCGGGTGGCGGGCGGCGCTGGGAGCCCTGCCGGCCGAGCGGGCTCAGGTGCTGGTCTGGAGTGAGCACGGCCTGGGCGATGGCCAGACCTTCGCCCTCTGGCCCATGCTCATCGGCGGATTCTTCCTCTATCTATCCTATTACGGAGTGGATCAGAGCCAGGCGCAACGCTACCTGTCCACCGGCGACGTGCCCGCGGCACAGCGCGCGCTGCTCTGGAACGGCCTGTTCCGCTTCCCCGTCGCAGCCCTCTACTGCTTGCTGGGCCTGCTGCTCGCCGGCTGGCTGCAGGCGCGTCCCGAGTTCGCCGCCGCCGCCGCGCTGGACCGGCCGGACGCGCTGGTGCCGCGATTCGTGCTGGATTACGCGCCGGCCGGCGTGCGGGGTCTCTTCATCGCCGGCCTGCTCGCCGCCGCCATGTCTACTCTCGACTCCGCATACAACTCCCTCTCCGCCGTGACCCTGCGCGATGTGCTCGGCTGGCGGGAACAGAGCGCCGCGCGCCTCCGGGCGGCTCGCGCGCTTACCCTGCTCTGGGGCGTTGTGTGCACCGCCGCATCCTTCCTCTTCGCACGCTCGAGCCGCACGGTGATCGAAACGGTCAACCAGGTGGGTTCGCTCTTCTACGGGCCTATCCTGGCCCTTTTCATTCTGGGGATGCTGTTCCGCCGGCCTGGCGGGGTGGCTGCCCTGGGCGGACTGGTGGCGGGGCTGGCGGCTAACGCGGCGCTCTGGCGGCTTGCCCCGGGCGTCTCCTGGATGTGGTGGAACGCCATCGGCTTCGGGATCAGCCTGCTCGCCGGCCTGGCGCTGGGCACCTTGAGCAGGGCCGTGGCCGTACCTGCGGAGCTGCTATGGACGCCAACGCCCGCCCAATGGCAGCGCCCTCCCCTTCGCCGGGACTACGCCGCCTGGCTGCTCGTGCTGGCCTTCCTGGGCATCATGCTCGTGGCGTTGCTCGCGCCGATCGCGTTCCGCATTTGAGCAGCGACAACCCGACGCCCCGGCTGCGCGCCGCGAGTGTTCGCCTGCTCAGGCAGGGCGACCCAACCAGGGCCTCCACCCGGCCAGCCGGCGCTAACCGCCGCGCAGCCCCAGCCCCAGCCCCACCCTGGCCCTTGAGCTACACGTCCAGCAGCACCAGTTCGTCCAGGCGCTCCGAGCTGCACTTCGCCCGGGCCTGCCCGTCTCTCGGCAACGGGTAGCGGTACACCTCGCCCGCGTAGTTGCGCATCACGATCTCCTCGTCCGTCACGGACTCGACGTACTCCGGCAGCAGCGGGATCTTGCCGCCGCCGCCCGGCGCGTCGATCACGTAGTGGGGGACGCACAGCCCGCTGGTCCAGCCTCGCAGCGCGCGGATGATTTCGAGCCCCTTCTCGATGCTGGTGCGGAAGTGCTCGCCGCCGGCGACCACGTCCGCCTGGTAGATGTAGTAGGGTCGCACCCGCGCCTTCACCAGCTTATGCATCAGCTCCTTCATGATGGCGGGGTCGTCGTTCACGCCCTTGAGCAGCACGGTCTGGCAGCCCAGCGGCGCGCCCGCGTCGGCCAGCATGCCCAGCGCCTTCGTCGCCTCCGGCGTCAGCTCGGCCGGATCGTTGAAGTGCACATTGATGTAGACGGGGTGGTACTTGCGGATCACCTCGCAGAGCTGGGGCGTGATGCGCTGCGGCAGGTGACTGGGCATGCGCGTGTGGATGCGGAGGATCTCGAGGTGCGGGATCTCGCGCAGCGTCTTCAGGAAGTATTCGATCCGCCGGTCCGACAGCATGAACGGGTCGCCGCCCGACATGATGATGTCCCGCACCTCGGTGTGCGCGCGCAGGTAGGCGAACGCCGAGTCGAACTGATTCAGCGGAATCTTCTCCGGGTCGCCCACCTTGCGACGTCGGGTGCAGAAGCGGCAGTAGCTGGCGCACACGGGCGAGACCAGGAACAGCACGCGGTCGGGGTAGCGGTGCGTCAGGTTGGGTACGGGAGAGTCGGCGTCCTCGTCCAGCGAGTCGACGATGCCGTCCTCGACCACCAGTTCTTCCGCGGTGGGCACGTACTGCCGCCAGAAGGGGTCGCCCGGGTCGCGGATGGAGTCGAGCACGGCGGGCGTGATGCGGAGATTGAACTTGTCGATCGCCTTCTGGACCGCCTCCCGGTCGATGTTCTCTGCGCCGAAGCGCTCAACGAGCTCGTCGACGGTGGTAAGGCTCTGCTGCAGGATCTGTTGCCACGTTTCCATGGTTGCGCTTGCCCGATAGTGAGGGTTGCAGTCGCCTGGCGTAGATCACCCGATCATCGCCTTCTGCATAGAAATCCGGGACTCGTGCGACCTCGCGGTAGCCGCGCCGCGCGTAAAAGGCACGCGTGGGCTGATAGAGCGGCTGGGATGAGGTCTCGATGAGCACGAGCCGAGCATCCTCGCGGGCAAGCCTTCGTTCCACCTCCTGGAGCAGCAGGGTCCCGACCCCCGCGTGTTGCACTGCCGGCGCAACGGCGATCCAGTACAGATCCCAGGTGCCGGCCGTGCCAGGCGTGGGGCCGTAGCAGACGTAGCCGAGCAGGTCGCCGCCAGGGGTGAAGGCGCCCAGGGCGGTATAGTCCTGTCCGGGGTGATTGAAGAACGAATCCAGAACTTCCAATGCGATGTCGATTTCCTGGTCGCGGAAGAAACCGCTCTGGCTGAGGATCTCCGTGACCGCAGTGCGGTCACCCGGCCGGAGCGGCTCGATCTGGATTGGGGGTGCGACGTCGTCGACCGCGCCCCCGGCTCCCGCCCTAGCCCGACCGTTGCCGCCGCCGCTCCAGCCCGCGCCCTTTCCGTCCCGCGACACGGCCACACCAGCGCCGGGCGTGCCCTCGGCACTGCGTCGCGCGGGCGACGCCGCCGAAGGCAGTGCGCGCAGCGCTGTCAGCGCCTCGCGGCGCCGTTGCACGCCGGCCTCGGGGTGGTCCCGTTGCGCGGCCTGTACCACGCGGCTGATCAGCTCGGCATAGCTCCAGCCGCGGGCGCCGGCCATGCGCGTCAGGCCCGCAGTGGGCGAGAGATCGGGGTTCGGATTGACTTCCAGCACGTGCAGCCGGCCGGCACTGTCGGTGCGCAGATCGACTCGGCCGTAGCCCTGGCCCTCGATCATGCGCCAGGCAGCCCGTGCCAGCCGGATCGCTTCCTCCCGCGTGCGCCGGTCGAGCTGCGCCGGGCACTGTGGCACGGAGCCGCGGTCTTCCGCCGAGCCCGTGTCCCACTTCGCGCGATAGCAGAGCAGCGGCCAGTGGCCGGGTGGCATGCCCTCGAAGAGGATCTCGGCCACCGGCAACACCTCGTCGTCCACCAGGCCCACGTTGAACTCGCGGCCGCTCAGGAACTCCTGAACCACCGCTGCGCCGTATTGCCAGGCGCGCTCGAGTGCCGCTGCCAGCTCGGCCGCGTCCCGAACCACGGACTCCTGCGATATGCCAAGGGAGGCGTCCTCCCCCGCCGGCTTCACAATGGCCGGATAGCGCCGCCAGGGCGGGACAGCCTCGCCCGGGCCCACCAGCCTCCACGCGGGCACGGGAAGCCCCGCCCTTTCCAGCAACGCATTCACCCGGTCCTTGCGCCGGGCCAGCGCCAGCGTCTCGGCGCTGCTCCCCGTGAAGGGCAACCCCAGCAGCTCGAGGACACCAGCCGCGGGCGCTTCCAGCACGCTCGTTCCGCCCACCGCCTCGCACAGGTTGAAAACCAGTTGGACCGAGTCCTGCGCCAGCCGCGCCGCCCACTCCATGGTCCGCGCCCCCGCGGCAATCGTCACACTGGTATGAGTCAGCTCGGCCAGCGCCTGCTGCACACTATCCACCGCTTCCAGCACGCCCCGCTCGTCCGCAGTTGAGCCGAGGCGCGAGCGCACGTCGTCATAGAGGACCGCGATCCTCACGAGCGCATCCCGTAGCGCTCGAGCGCCAGCCGGAGCACCGTGCAGATCAGCTCGTTGTAGTCCATCCCCGCAGCGCGCGCAGCTTTCGGGAAGCACGAGTTCTGCGCCGGGTCCGGCAGGATCCCCGGCAGCGGATTGATCTCCAGGACCTGCGGCTCGCCGCGGGCGTCCAGCCGCAGGTCCACACGCGCCCAGTCGCGGCAGCCCAGGGCGCGGTACGCGGCCAGTGCCGTGGCCTCGATGCTCGCGGCCAGCTCCGCCTCGAGGGCAGCCGGACAAGCGAAGATCTCGAGCGGCGCCTGCGGCGTGTCCCACACCCACTTCGCCTCGTAGCCGTAGATAGGGGCGGCCTCAGCCGGCAGCGCGTCGAAGCGCAGCTCCACCAGCGGCAGCGCACGCGCTGCCGCTCCGTTGCCCAGCACCGCGCACGTGAACTCACGCCCGGGCAGGAACTCCTCGACCAGCGCGGGCTGCCCGTACTCCTCGAGGACTTCGGCCGCTCGCATCACTGCCGCCTCCGCGGTGCGGCAGAACGCGCGCTCAGGTACGCCCTTGCTCGAGCCCTCGTGCAGCGGCTTCACCATCACGGGCAGTTGCAGCCCGTTCAGCCACCCCGCCGCCCCGCGCCCCGCCGCCCATCCCGAGGGGTGGACCAGGAAGCGCGGCGTCGCAACCCCCTGCGCCAGCCAGACCTCTTTGGCGCGTTGCTTGTCCAGCGAGAGGGAGAGGGTCAGCGGGTCGCTGCCCGTATAGGGAACACCGTAGAACTCGCACATCGCCGGGACGTGCGATTCCCGGTTCGGGCCGTTCGACCCTTCGGCTATGTTGAAGACGATGTCCGGGCGGGCGTGGCGAAGCTTTAGAGGAAAGTCCTGGTCGGCCTCCAGCCGGATCACCTCACCCATCGGGCGGAGTGCCGATTCGACGGCGTCAATGGTGGCGGGGTCGTCCCACTCCGCGTAGCGGTCGGTGGGGGCAGCGGTTCGGGAGTCCGGTCCGCTACTGGGGGGCTCCCCGCTTGGAGGCTCTTCGTCCTCCGCTGGCTTTTGATTGTAGGCGAAGCCGATGCGCAGGTTCATTTCCCGGGGAGTTTACACCCCCTATGAAAAAGTGTGCACGCGCTGCACCACTCGATTGCTCCGGGATTCCATCAGCCGGAATGCTAAGCGCCCTGGTACACTGGCATGCGCCGCAAGTTCTCGCGCGTTCTCCACCTCGTTGGCTTACGGCATAAACCGGGCCGCGCCGCGCCGGGTCAGGCGCCGCACAAACGTAATGGAAGTGGCGAGCGGAGGGAAGAGTTTTGTTCGGGCAAATTTTTGGCGGGCAAGCAGGCGCGGACTGAGGCAGGCTCGTTCGGGGCCAAGGCACCATATGGCAGCGGCTTGCCCGGGCCGCCGGGTAGCCGCTAAATTTTTATATGAGAATGGAATACGGGAAAATTCCGGCGTGATCCGCCTGCACCTGCCGCAACCGCCCCAGCCCGCTCGGGGTTACGACGTCTGGCTCGGGCCCGGCGCGCTTGGTGAGCTTCCCAGCCTCTTGCCGGATGTGGCGCCCGCCGCCCGCTACGCCATCCTGGCCGACGCCAACGTGGCGCGGCTGCTGGCGCCCCGCGTGCGGGCTTCACTCGAAGCCGCCGGTCTGACCGCGGACCTGCTCGAGTTCCCGGCGGGCGAGGCGCACAAGACGCGGGCCACGTGGGCCGAGCTGACGGATGCGCTGCTGGCGCGAGGCATGGGCCGCGACGGTTGCATCATCGCGCTGGGCGGCGGCGTGACCGGCGACCTGGCCGGCTTCGTCGCGGCCACCTACATGCGCGGGATCCCCGTGGTGCAGGTTCCGACCACGCTGGTCGCCATGCTGGACGCAGCCATCGGCGGGAAAACGGGGGTGGATGCGCCGGGCGGCAAGAACCTGGTGGGCGCGTTTCACCAGCCGCGTGCCGTGCTGATCGATCCCGAGGTGCTCGCCACGCTGCCGGACATGGAGCTCCGGTCGGGGCTGGCTGAGGCCGTGAAGCATGGCGCCATTGCCGATGCCGACTACCTGCGCCGCACCGGCGAAGCTGCGCCGCGCCTGCTCGCCCGCGATGCGGCCGCGCTGGTCGAGCTGGTCCGCCGCTCCCTCGAGATCAAGGCCGACTTCGTGGCGCGGGATCCGCTCGAGTCCGGACCGCGCAAGGCGCTCAACTTCGGCCACACGCTCGGCCACGCGCTGGAAGCGCTTTCCGGATACGGACTCGCGCACGGCTACGCCGTGGCCGCGGGGATGGTGGCCGAGGCGGAGCTGGGTGAAGCGGCGGGGATCAGCCAGGCCGGCACGGCAGCCGCGCTCCGCCATGTGCTTGGGGCGCTCGGCCTGCCCGGCGGCTGGCCAACCGGCTTCGACCCGGCCGTCGCGGTGCGGCAGGCCAGGTTAGACAAGAAGGCGCGGCAAGCGCGTACGCGCTACACGCTGCTCGCCCGGCCGGGAGCCGTGGCCCGGGCGGCGGACGGCGACTGGAGCGTGCCGCTCGAGGATGCCTGGGTCGTGCAGGTGCTCGGGCGGTTGCGCGCCGGCTCGGCCTGAGAGCATTCCGCGGCCGGCGTCGCCTGGATCGGGGCAGGGAAGCCCGCTGGCATGGCCGGCAACTTGCATGGACCGGCGAGCCGCTTGCACCCCAGGGCGGCGAATGGGGTATCTCTAGATGAGATGGCCCTTTGACGGCTATGGGACAGGACGATATGTTTGCTCGGCTCGCACTGCCAGCCGCCCCGGCCCTGGGCCTGGGCGGCGCGTTGTAGCATATGGTGGAGGCGTGATGACCCCCGAGGAGCGCGCTCCAGGCCGGTCGGTCGCCCAGGCGCTCGAGGCGCGCGCAGCGGAGGCGCCGGATCGCCTCTTCCTGATCTACGGGGAGCGGCGGCTGACGTATGCCCAGGTCGAGGCTCGCGCCAGTGCGCTGGCCGCAGCGCTGCACGAGCTGGGCATCGAGCAGGGCGACCGCGTTGCCCTGGCGCTGCCCAACTGGCCGGAGTTCGTGGTTTCGATGTTCGCCGCGGCGAAGCTGGGGGCCATTATCGTGCCGCTCAATCCCCGCTTCACGGTAGCGGAGCTGCAGTACATGCTGCGGCACTCGGAGGCGGCGGCCGTGATCAGTGCGGAGACGTTCCACGGCACCGACTATCTCGAGCTGTTCGAGGGGTTCCTGACCACGCTGCCCGACCTGCAGTACCTGATCACGGTGGGCGAGGCGGAGCTCTGGTATGACGACCGCATCTACCAGTTCGAGGACCTGCTCTCGAGCGGCGCGGGACGCAGCGTGCCGGCGGTGGCAGTGGACCCGGCCGAGGACCTGTTCGCCATCCTGTACACGTCCGGGACCATGGGCAAGCCGAAGGGTGTGGCGCTGACGCATCGCAACGTGCTGCTCACGGCGGCGCAGACGGTAGAGGCGATCGGGCTCGTGCCCGAGGACGTCGTCTTTGGCGTGACGACGGTGTTCCACGTGTTCGGCCTCGGTCCCGGTATCCTGGGAACCTTGACGGCCGGCGCCGTGCTCGTCCTGCAGGAGCAGTTTCAGCCGGCGGAGGCCCTGGACCTGATCGAGCAGCACGGCGTCACCGTGCATTACGGCGTGCCCACGGTATTCATCACGGAGCTGCGCGAGCCCGGGCGGCCGAGCCGCCGGCTCTCCTCGCTGCGGGCCGGGGTCGTGGCGGGCGCGCCGGTCAGCGATGAACTGGTGCAGCGCATCCGCGTCGAGCTCTGCCCGAACCTGCTGGTGGCCTATTCGCTGACCGAGACCGCCTCGACGGTGGCCATAACGCGGCCGGGGGATCCGGAACCCAAGCAGATCTTCACCGTCGGCCGCCCGCTGCCCGGGACCGAGGTTCGAGTGCTGGACCTGGACGGCACGGTATTGCCGGCGGAGAGCCTGGGCGAGATCGCGGTGAGAGGGCCGGGCGTGATGAAGGGGTATTACCGCCAGCCGGGTGAAACGGCGCAGGCCTTCGACGCCGATGGCTACTTCATGACCGGCGATCTCGGCATTGTGGATGAGGAGGGCTTCGTCCACATCGTGGGGCGGCGCAAGGAGCTGATTATTCGCGGCGGGTTCAACGTCTATCCGCGCGAGGTCGAAGATCGGCTGCACGCGCACCCGGCTGTGCTGGACGTGGCCGTTGTCGGCCTGCCGCATGAGGTGCTGGGCGAGGCCGTTTGCGCCTGTGTCGTGCCCGTCGAGGGCGCGATCATAACGGGCGAGGAAATCAAAGAGTGGTGTCGGGGCGCACTGGCGGATTACAAGATTCCGGACCTGGTGCGCTTCTTCGATTCATTCCCGCTCACGGGGAGCGGGAAGGTCCGGCGGGTCGAGCTCGCGCGCATGGTGAGCGCCGAGGAATCGAGCCGTCGGCCCTAGTAGTCGAGTTCACAAGTATGGTGACTAATGCCGCGGTATTTGTGAATTCGGCCGCTGGGTGGAAGGCGAGACTCCTTGACTCGTCTCGCGTACCGCCCGGGTACTGCCCGACGGACGGGGGACGGGGAAAGCGGGAGACGCGGAGATGGGGAGACGACCGAACAGGCGTCGCCTCTCCCTCCGTTCCCCTGGTTCCCCTCCCCTGCTCGGGGGGTGGCGTGGTGTGGGTAGTGCCCGGTCCGTCGCGGAGAGGGGAAGGGGCCTCGCGCTAGGTTGAAACTTTGAACTACGCGAGGAAAATGGCTGCACAGTTTTCGCAGGCCCCCCACCAGGGGCGCCCGGCGGTGGCGGTGCATACTGCACCGAACGCTGCACTCCTCATTGACTTTGACAACGTCACCATGGGGATCCGCAGCGATCTCTCGAAGGAGCTCAAGAATCTCCTCAACAGCGACATCATCAAGGGGAAGGTAGCGGTCCAGCGGGCGTACGCGGATTGGCGGCGCTATCCGCAATACATTGTGCCGCTGGCGGAGGCGTCGGTCGACCTGATCTTCGCGCCCGCGTACGGCAGTTCCCGCAAGAACGCGACGGACATCCGGCTCGCCATTGACGCGCTCGAGCTGGTCTTTACTCGCCCCGAGATCGGCACCTACATCCTCCTCTCTGGCGACTCCGATTTCAGCAGCCTGGTTCTGAAGCTGAAGGAGTACGGCAAGTACGTGATCGGCGTGGGCATTCGCGAGTCCAGTTCAGATCTGCTGGTGCAGAACTGCGACGAGTACTACTCGTACTCGGCACTGACGGGGCTGACGCGGGCGGCTGACGAGGACACCATGGCGGAGGACCCCTGGGTGCTGGCCGGGCGGGCCGCGCGCCGCATGGTCGAGCAGGGCGACGTCATGCGCTCGGACCGCCTGAAGCAGGTGATGCTCGAGCTGGATCCCAACTTCAACGAGCGGGAGCTGGGCTTTAGCCGGTTCAACCGGTTCCTGGCCGAGGCGACGGCGAAGGGGGTCCTTCGGCTGAAGAAGCTGGAGAACGGCCAGTATGAGGTCGGCCCGCCGGACGCCGGGGAGCCGGAAGCGCCGCCCGTGCGCGTGCCGGAAGCGCGTCCGGCGCCAGCGCGCGCGGAGGGGCGCAGGGTGCGGGGTGGGGAGGCACGGCGCCCCGCAGCGGTAGCGCCGGCCGTCGTTCCCGAGCCGGCGGCCGCTTCCAGGCCGGCCGACCTGCGGGCGTCCTACGAGCTGCTGCGCCGCGCCCTGGCCGACCTGGCCGGGGACCCGTCGGCCGGGGTCCGGGACTCCGATGCCAAGCGGCGGATGCTCGAGCTTTCGCCTGGCTGGGACGAGTCGACGCTGGGCTTCGGCAAGTTCAGCCGCTTCCTGCGCCAGGCGCACGACGCCGAGGTGATCGACGTGCAGAAGGCGGAGAACGGCACCTACCGCGTCTTCCAGCCGGCGGCAGAGCCGCGGCGAGCCAAGCCCGAGCCGCGGGAGCGCCGCGTTGCGCCCCGACGGCCCGCGCAGGTGGCGGCGGCGCCTGCGGCGGCCGCAGCCACAGAGCCGCTGGCTCCTGCGATCGAACACCCGGCCGCGCCCGGCGCGCTGCCTGACGAGCAGGTGCAAACGGAGGAGCCGACCGCGACCGCGCCCGCGGCGCTGCCTGCTGGCCCGGAGCCTGCCGCCGCCCAGGCCGCGGCGGAACCGCGGCCCACGGCGCCGCCAGCGCCGCCTCGCGTTTCGGCTGCCGTGCCTTCCCACCCGCCCGTCAAGGCACTGGGCTTCCGGCGCGGGACACGCGGCCGGCCGAGCACGCCGGCGGCGCCGCCGCCCCTGCTGCCCGGCCAGACCGTGCCCGTGCAGGATACGGATGTCGTGGCGGCCCCACCGAATACCTCAGCGGCGCACGCCCCTGCGCCGCGCGCCCAGGAACCTGACTTGCCCGAGGAGCTGGGCCTGCCGAGGGAGCCGGAAAAGATCGTCCGCTACATCGCCCACCGCTATAAGGGCGTGGGGAAGAAGAGTGCGGAGACCCTGGTTGATGCATTCGGCACGGACGTCTTCCGCGTGCTCGGCAGCGAGCCGGACCGGGTTCGCGCAGCGCTTGGAGACGGCCGGCGAGCCGATGCCTTGCTCGAGGCCTGGCGCCTCGACCACGAGCGCCGCACCGCGCAGCGCGCCGGCAGCAGCCCGACTCAGGGGACTCTCGACCTTGGCCCCGTCGGCGGCGAGCGCGCCGACCTAGCGCCCGGCCAACAGCCGAGCGCCGTCCGCCCGCGCGGCAGCCGGCGCAGCGGACGGGCCCGGTCCAGAAAGGCTGCGGCGCCCGGCGGCAGTTGACCGGGTGCCACACCTTCGGCGAGCCGCTGCCGCCCGAGTTCTACGCCCGGCCGGCGGAGCTCGTCGCCCGCGAGCTGCTGGGCGCCGTCCTCGTGTCCAGCCTGGGCGGCCAGCTTACTGCCGGCCGGATCGTCGAAGCGGAAGCCTATGTCGGCCCGCATGACGCCGCCTCCCATGCCGCCCAGCACATCGGCCGCACGCGCCGCAACGACTCCATGTTCGGCCCGCCCGGCATTGCCTACATCTATCGCATCTATGGCCTCCACTGGTGTCTCAATACCGTGACCGGGGACGTCGGATACCCCGCCGCCGTCCTGGTCCGCGCCCTCGAGCCGCTCGCCGGCATGGAAACCATGCGCCAGCGCCGCTCCCTGCGCCCCGACCGCGAACTGGCCAGCGGCCCCGCCCGCCTCGCCGAGGCCCTCGCCATTAGCGGCCAGCTCGACGGACACCCGCTGCAGCAACCGCCCCTGCTCATCACCACAGGCCAGCCGCTGCCCGACGCCAGCATCAGCCGCGGACCGCGCGTCGGCGTGACCCGCGCCGCCGACTGGCCGCTCCGCTTCTTCGTGCTGGGCAGCCCCTGGGTATCGCGCTAAGTGGTCGAATCCGCAAATACGGCCGCATTCGGCCGCCGATCCTCTAGCCGCGAGAATTTCCTGGAATTGGCACAAAAGTTCCCCCGCGTCGGTAGGCGTGGGGGAATGCGTTTTGGGGAAAAGGACGCTCTGGCGCGGAGATCCGGGGGTGCAGGGCATGGCATGGAGCTTGACCCCCATCCGCCGGCGTGTGGCAGTGTGGAATTTGGGGAGCAGTCGATCTGTTGAGAATGGTAGAGAAATGCCGGACCTGGTGTTAATAACGGGCGGGGCTGGGTTCATCGGAAGTCATCTCGCGGATGCGCTGCTGCGCCGCGGTGAGCGGGTGGTGGTGGTGGACAATCTTTGCCGGCGTGGTTCCGAGCACAACCTGCGCTGGCTGGTTGCGCGGCACTCCAAGCGGCTGCAAGTCGAGGTGGTGGATGTGCGGGATTCGCGGGGCGTGCAGCGGCTGATCGAGCGGGTGGGGACGGTCTACCACCTGGCGGGTCAGCATCCCGGCCCTTCGCGGCTTGCGGAGCCGGCCCACGACTTCAGGGTGAACGTAGAGGGTACGCGCAACGTCCTGGAGTCGGCGGGGCGGATGGGCGATCCCCCGGCGATTGTGTTTGCCTCCACGAGCGAGGTATACGGCGAGCTGGTGGGCCGGGCCGTGGCGGAGGAGGGGGGCCGGTACGTTCTGGGTGGCGGCCAGGGCAGCGTCTCCGAAGACCAGCCTCTGGACTACTCTTCGCTTCATGGCTATGCCAAGGCCTCGGCGGAGGCATGCCTCGAGGAGCTTGCTCGCCGGCATAAGCTGGCCACCTGCGTGGTCCGCATGAGTTGCGTCTACGGCCCGCGGCAGCTCGGAAACGAGGACCAGGGCTGGCTCGCCTCGCTGGCGTGTGCGGCACTGGCAGGCCAGCCGGTTACGCTCTACGGCGATGGCCGGGACGTTCGTGACCTGCTCTACATTGATGACGCCGTCGAGGCACTGATCCGGACGGCTCGCGCAGCGCGGGAGCGGCCGGGCCGCACGTACAATCTGGGCGGCGGGCCCTCCCAAGCCGTTTCCATGTTCGAGCTGCTCGAGTGGTTTGAGCAGGATTTGGGCCGACCGATTCAGCGGGTATTCCACCCGCGCCGCCCCGGCGAGCCCCGGGTCTACGTTACGGACCTCACGCGTATTACGCGCGAGCTGGGCTGGTGGCCGGCGGTGCCGAGGGAGCTGGGTCTGCCGCGCCTGGTCGCCTGGCTGCGGACGGGCCCGGCGGGGATCCCGCACCGGCTCGCGGACGCTCGCCAGCCGCTTCCCGCCTGACCACAGGGCTGGAACAACTGGAACCACTCGATCACTAGCCTGCACCGCGGCCTCGACGTATCTTGGCCGCGTGGGGCGGGCATTTCCGCACCTTCGGGTCGGCCGCGGCAGCCGCTGCGGCGCACGTCCGCTCCCTCCACGGCATCCTCGTCGTGTGTGCTCCTCCGCAACCTCGAGACGGGACAGGGTAGACCTCGCGAATGCCGGCATTTCTGTGCAGTGGCCCGTCGGCCGTGGGCGCGTCGGAACGTGGCGTAGTGCTGCGGCGCGGTGTGCTGATCGGCCTCTGCCTGCTGGCACTGCCGGCGGCGGGGCGCGCGCAGACCACGGGCACGATCATCGGGCGGGTCAGGGATGCCGGTTCGCGCGAGCCGCTGGCGGGCGCGCGCGTCGCGGTCCCGCACCTGGGCCTGGGTGCGCTCACGGCGGCGGACGGGCGTTTCGTGCTGGCCGCGGTGCCGGCCGGGCAGCGCGAGCTGCAGGTCGAGCTGCTGGGCTACCAGACGGTGGTAGTCGAGGCCGTGCAGATCCGCCCCGGTCGCGTCGCGGAAGTCGAGGTCGAGCTCCACATTGCCGCGCTCGAGGTGGAGGGCGTCACGGTCGAGGCGCAGCGGATCCGGCTGATCGAGCCGGAAATCAGCCTGACGCACCAGGTCGTCGCCGGGCGCGAGCTGCGCGAGCTGCCCGTGGACCGGATCCAGGAGGCGATCGAGCTGGCGCCCGGCGTCTCGGACGGCCATTTCCGGGGCGGGCGGATCGGGCAGGAGTCGTATCTGGTGGACGGCCTGGAAGTCAAGAATCCGGTCGAATCATCCAGCCAGGGCGCGGCTCTCGAGCTGTCACCCACGGCGCTCGAGGAGGTCGAGGTGATCACCGGCGGGTTCGGCGCTGCCTACGGCTCGGCGTTGTCGGGCGTGGTGAGCTACGTCACCCGACGGGGCGATCCCGAGCACTGGCGGGGCGCCGCATCCTTCCTCACGGACCACTGGGCGCCGGCTTCGCTGCTGCGCGGCTTTGCCGGCGTCTCGGCCAGCGCGGGCGGGCCGGTGCCGTTTCTCGGCTCCGGATCGACCCTCTTCCTCGACGTCCTGCTCCAGGGCCAACTCGACGCGGAGCCGCGCGCCCGCGGACTGACCTGCCTCAGGCCAGAGGATGCGGAGCCGGACCTTGCTGCGGAGATCCAGTCTCTGGCCGGGGACGCGGTGTTCAGCCGCCTCTACTGCCCCTACAGCTCGGCCATGCTGCCACACCAGCGGGGCGAGAAGCTGCTGGGGTTTGCGCGGCTGGACCGGCCGCTGGGCGCCGGCGCGACGCTGGCCGCCACCTATCTCACCAACCGCCGGCAGCGCCAGCTCTACACGCCGGAGTTCAAGTACAACGCCCTGTACCAGCTTGGCCAGCGTACGGAAGGCCAGCTTGCCACCCTGACGCTGGACTGGACGCGGCACGGCCAGGGGCGCGCGTACCACGGCACGGCGCGCGTGGCCGCCATGCGGCTCGAGCGCTATCTGGGGGTCGTCGACCCCTGGACGTTCGGCGAACGCTGGCAGGTGGGCGGCATGGGCTGGGCGGACTACCGCTTCCTGGGCTCGAGCTTTGTGCGCCAGCCGTTGAACGAGCAGCTTGCCGCAGGTGTTGCCGTGCCGGGGTACGCGGCGCCGGGCGGGTCCACCGGCTCGCCGTACGGGCCGGCGGGCGTGGGGATCTTCTTCACCGAAGGCACGCCGGACATGGCGAGCTGGACGCGCTCGGAGTTCCTGGCCGGGGACTTGGCGGGCGAGCTGGTCACGGCCGCCGGGCACCTGCTGCGCGGAGGCGGCTCGGCCAGGTTCCATCGGGTCGAGAGCTACGAGCGGGTGCTGGCCTACCTGGCGGGCTCCGCCCCGAATTACGCCCGCTTTTATCCGGCCAGCGTGACGGGCTTTGTCGAGACACAGCTCCAGGCGGCGGATGACGTGATCCTGCATTTCGGCGCGCGCCTCGAGGGCTTCCGCTCCGGTCTCCAGTTCGTGCGCGACCGCGGCAACTTCCTCGCGCCGGTCGCCGAGACGGAGTGGAGGCTGAGCTTCATGCCTCGAATCGGCGTCTCCTTGCCGGTGCCCGGGAGCGCCGGCCGCATGTCCTTCCGCTTCAACTACGGACGCGTAGCCCAGCCGCCGGACTTCCGCTTCTTCCTGGACACCGCGGTAGGCGACTCGCTGCGCACGGACATCCGCCGCCAGGGCAACCCCGAGCTGGGCTTCGAGCGGGGCTCCGCCTACGAGCTGGGGCTGACCCGGCTGCTGGGTGAGGGAGTGGCGCTCAGTCTGACGGCGTTCCGCAAGGAGCTGACCAACCTGGTCACGGGCAGCCTGCAGTTCTCGGGGTATGCAGCCGGGCAGTTCACCACGGGCGATTTCGGCACGGTGCAGGGCCTCGAGCTGAGTGTGCGGGGCGGCTGGCCGGTGCTGCGGCTCCAGGCCGCATACGCCCTGCAGAAGGCGACGGGCGTGACCTCGACGGCGCTGAGCGACTCGATTGCCGCGCCGGACGAGAGGCGCCTCGAGTTCCCGCTCGCCTTTGACCGCCGTCACGTGGCAGACGTCGCCCTGTTCGCCGGACGCGCGGCAGGCGGGGAACGCTGGCGCTGGGCCGGCTCCATGATCGCCTCGCTCAAGAGCGGCTTCCCGCTGGAGCGCCGCGTGGCCGGCGGCGAGCCGGCCGAATCAGCGGCCAGGCCGACCTACCTTCCCTGGACCGCCGCCGTGGACCTGCGCCTCAGCCGTGAGCTGGGCGCGCTCCCCGGCTGCGGCGGCTGTGCCTGGCGCGTCGTCGCCGACGGCCGCAACATCCTGGGGCGCGAGAACGTCATCGCGCTGCGTCGCGACACGGGCGGACTCGCGCCCTCGCTCGAGCGGGTGCGCGAGACCGCGGCCGGCCTGCCGCCGGATCAGGAGCCGATCCCCCGGGAATCGCCGCGCTACAGCCAGATCATCGACCTGAATCAGGACGGCCTGATCACGCCTGCGGAGCTGGCCATCGCGCGCTTGGCCGCGGCGCTGGACCGGCACGACCCTTCCCTCTTCTTTGGCGCGCCGCGCCAGGTGCGGCTCGGCTTCGAGGTGTCGTTTTGAGCCGCGCCCGCTGGCTCGACAGCGGCGCGCTCCGGCTGGCCGCGCTGCTGGCGGCGCTCGCTGCCGCCTGCCGCGAGGCGCCCGCACCCTTCGACGCGCCCGACCGGATCGCAGAAGGCGAGCAGCCGCTGGCGCGGCTGAGCTACAGCCTGAAGGACGACCGCGCCCCCGTGTGGGCGCCGGGCGGCGACTCCGTGTACTATGCGGCCGAGGGATTCGACCCGCTGCCACGCACCCGCGGCGTGCTGGTGGGCATCCCGCGCCTCGGCGGCACTGCCGATCCCGTGCTGCCCGACGTGCAGCACCCTCGCGCCACGCTCTGGCTCACCACCCCGGCCGTAGCGCCGGCCGGCGACCGCATCGCCTACGCAGAGGTCTCGTTCCTCTGGCACCCGGTGCTGTGCCCCGGCGCTCTGCGCTGCTCCTCCGGCGATACCGTCGCGCTCGTGCCGCCCCTGGCCGAGGCGACGCTGCGTGTCCGCCGGTTCGGCGAGACGCGGCCGCCGGAGCAGGATCCCGGGCTGAGCGTGAGGTTCGCCGGCCGCTTCTATGACGGCGACGCCGAAGTCTACCGCACGCGCTTCCACCCCTTCCAGCGGCTGTTCGTGGACGAGCGGGCCCTGGTCTTCCGCCCGAGCTGGGCGCCGGACGGCCGGCGTCTCGTATACAGCGACGGGCTGCGCCTGCTGGTCTGGACCGTCGGGTCGGAGCCGCCCGTCCCCGTGCCCGGCACCGAGGACGGCGTCTCCGCCGCCTGGAGCCCGGACGGCTCCTGGATCGCCTACTCCCGCCTCGAGCGGGCCGATTCCACGAAAGGCACCTGCGTGTATCTCGGGGCGCTGGGGACTATCTGCGTCGACCAGCGCACCGAGTACCGCCTCGGCCGGCGGCTGCTAACATTGGTGCGGCCGGACGGCAGGGAACGGAGGGAGCTCGGGACGGGAGAAGAACCGGCCTGGGCGCCCGACGGCCAGACCCTCTACTTCCGCCGGGACAACCGGATCTGGCGCATCCGGCTGGACGGGAGCGGCGCGCAGCCGGTCGCGCAGACCGAGGGCGGCCGCGAGCCCGCCGTCTCGCCCGACGGCCGTTACCTGGCGTTTGCCCGGCGCGTGGCCCCCGCCAACCACGACGTATGGGTGCTGTCCCTGGCCGCGCCTCAGCCGGCAGCCCGCGCCGTGATCGAGGTCGGGTCTTGAGCCGCACTCACCACCCTCGCCGCCGGGCCTATGCGCTGGCGACGGCCGCCGTCGCCCTGGCCGCAGGCTGCCGCGAGGCGCCCGCGCCTTTTGACACGCCCGACCGCTTCGCGGATCGCGAGCAGACGCTGCGAAGGATCACGTACAGCGTTCGGGATGACCGCGCCCCCACGTGGCGCGGCAAGGACTCGGTGTACTACTCTGCCGGGGAGCTGGACCCGCTGGCCCGCACGCGCGGCCTGCTCGCGGCGCTCCCGCGCGCCGGCGGCACGATCAGCCCCGTGCTGCCACAAATACAGCAGCCGGGCAGCACGGTCTGGTTCACGGCCCCGGCGGTCGCGCCGGGCGGCGACCGCATAGCCTACGTCGAGGTGTCCTTCCTCTGGCACCCACGGCTCTGCCTGGGCCTGCTCTTCTGTTCTTCCGGCGACAGCATCTCGCCCCTGCCGCCCCTGGGCGAGGTCATCGTGCGCGTCCGGCGCTTTGGTGAGGACCGGCCGATCGAGCAGGATCCTGAGCTCGGCCTCAAGTTCGCCGGCCGCTTCTTTGACGAGAGCCAGAGCATGTTCGGCGCACAGGGTGTCTTCATCGTCCGGTTCCACCCCTTCCAGCGCCTGTTCGAGGATGAGAAGGCGCTGCTATTTCGGCCGAGCTGGGCGCCGGACGGCCGGCGCGTGGTTACCAGCGACGGCTTGCGCCTCCTGGTCTGGACACTGGACCAGCCCCAGCCCATGGTGATCCCGGGTACCGAGGATGGGATCTGGCCCGCCTGGAGCCCCGACGGCGCCTGGATCGCCTTCACCCGCCTCGAGCGCGCCGATTCCATGACCAGCATCTGCCGCTACCAGGGCGACCTGGCCGTGCTGTGCGTCGAACGGCGCACTGTTTATAGCGTCGGGCGCCGCATGCTGACGCTCGTGCGACCGGACGGCAGGGATCGCAAAGAGCTGGGGCCAGGCGAGGAGCCGGCCTGGGCGCCGGACGGCCGCACCCTGTATTTCCGGCGTGGCCAGGCGATCTGGAAGAGCGACGCGGATGGGGCCGCAGCCGCGCCCATTCCCGAAACCGAGGGCGGCCGCGAGCCCGCCGTCTCGCCCGACGGCCGCTACCTGGCGTTTGCCCGCCGCGTAGCCCCCGGCAACCACGACGTATGGGTCCTCGCCCTCTCGCCCGGTTCGCGCTAGCCGCCCTCGGCCTGGCCGCGGCCGCCGGCTGCGGTGATCCCGTCGTGGTGCTGGGGGACCTGCCCGGAATCCTGCGCATCGTCGCCGGCATCCCCAACTCGCCGGGGATCGCGCTGGACTCGCTGGCCACGCGCAGCCAGCTCGACGCGCCGCAGGGCGTGGCAGCGTCGAGCGACGGCGTGCTCTATGTCGCGAGCCCGCGCCGCCAGCGCATTGTTGCCATCCAGCCCAATGGCCGGCTCGAGCTGCTGGCCGATCACCAGGAGTGCCAGGGTGCGCTGTGCATGGTTCGCCCCGAGGCGCTGGCGCTGGACAGCCGCGGCGGACTCCTGGTCGCCGACCCCAGGGCCAATCGCGTCTTCCGCATCGATCTCGCGACGCGCGCCGTGGGCGTCGTGGCTGGGACAGGCGTCGAGGCCTCGGCGCCTGACGGCACAGCCGCTCGTCAGGCGTCGCTCTCCCGGCCGGCCGGCGTGCTGGTGGATGGCGAGGGCCGCATCTACGTTTCGGAACTGACCGGCGACCGCGTGCGCACTATCGAGCCCGACGGCACACTGCGCACCGTGGCTGGCTCCGGAAGCCGCGGCTCGAGCGGCGACGGCGGGCCGGCGCAGTTCGCCAGGCTCGCGCTGCCCGCTGGCCTCGCGCTCGGCGGAGGCCTGCTCTACATCGTGGACAGCGCCAACCAGCGGGTGCGCGCGGTCGAGCTCGCCAGCGGCGTGATCAAGAGCGTCGCGGGCACGGGGATCCGGGGCTTTGCCGGGGATGGCGGGCCGGCTACGGAGGCACTGCTGCAGGATCCGCAGGGCGTCGCCGTCTCGCCCGACGGGCGCACGCTCTTCATCGCGGATGCGGGGAACCACCGAGTGCGCACGGTCAACCTGGCGACGGGGCTTATCGCGACCTTCGCGGGCACCGGAGACGAAGCCTTCACCGGCGACCGCGGCCC
>JACQVE010000308.1 GCA_016209965.1 Gemmatimonadota bacterium
CGCCATCAGCGGGCACGGGCAGGAAGCCGAGGAAGGCGCCGTTCGGCGCCACAGCCACGGGCGCTCCGTTGATCCAGAGCCGGGCCTCCCCCGTGCCGGTCGAGCCGAAGACGAAGGTCGAGTCGCGGGCCGTGACAGCGGCGCCCTCAGGCGGGTAGACCAGGTCCAGGCGCAGCGGCCCGGCCGCGGGCGGGATGGGCGGCAGCGCGGGCGCGGGCGCGCGTTCGCGGGCGCTCACGGGCCGCGGCGCCTCAGGCTCGGGTCCGGCCGGCCGGCAGGCCATGGCCAGAAGTGCTACGAACAAGACTGCCCCGGTGCGCTTCACGGCTCCCTCCGCGGGTTGGGGTGTGTAGCGGGCTCGGGCAGCGGGGGGGCGGACAGGGTAGGCCCGAGCGCCCGCAGCCAGATCCAGCCGGCGAGGGCGAGGGCGGTCATGGCGGCCAGTACGCCCCAGCGCAGGAGCAGCAGTCCACCCAGCGCGAACATCAGCCCGAAGAGAACGAGCAGGGCGGCGCCTACGCGCTGGAGATCCCTGGCAAGGTCCTGTGCTGCTGGCAGCCCCGTACGCTCGCGCTGGCGCCGCCACCCCGGGCCGCCTGGCCGGGCGCGGCGGTAGAAGTCGTCCAGCTTCTCCTCCGCCTCCGGCCGGGTCGCCAGCATGACGGGCACCCAGATCGCGACGGTGATCAGCGAGGTGACCATGAGGCGGATGCCGAAGTCCTCGATCCGCAGCGCGGGGATGACAAGTGTCGCCCCCCAGACTTCCAGCTCAGCGCCGCGCCAGACGGAGGTCAGGAAGCCCACCAGGAAGCCGGCCAGCATGGCGGACAGCTCGGCCCAGGCGTTGATGCGCCACCAGAACCAGCGCAGGATCAGCACCAGCCCCGGCCCGGTGCCGATGGCAATGATGAGCCGGAAGACCGTGCCGATGCTTTCACTGAAGAAGGCGGCGGCGGCGCCCAATACGGTGATGATCACGGAAGCGATCCGCCCCGCCGTGACCAGCTCTCGCTGCGAGGCGTGCGGGTGCAGGAACCGGGCGTAAAGGTCGTTGGTGAGGTAGGAGGCGCCCCAATTGATGAGCGTGGAGACGGTGCTCATGAACGCGGCCAGCAGTGAGGCGACGACGAGGCCCAACACGCCCACGGGCAGGAAGTCCAGCATCAGTTTGGGGTAGCCCAGCTCCCGGTCCTCGAGGTTAGGGTAGACGACGACGGCTACCAGGGCGACCAGGATCCAGGGCCAGGTACGCACCACGTAATGCATGAGGTTGAACAGCCAGGCCGCCTTCTGCGCCTCGGCCTCGGAGCGTGAAGCGGCCAGGCGCTGCACGAACTCGCCGCCGCCATCCGAGCGGCGGAACGCCCACCACTGCACGAAGACGTAGGCCAGGAACGTCGCGCCGGAGATTCCGGCGAGACTCGACCAGCCGAGGATCCCCCGCGTACCCCCCTCCCCCCAGGCGAGCGGCGTGAAGGAGAGGATGTCGTGCGTGGTAGCCTGCTGCGCCCCGGCGACGACGTCGCCCAGTCCACCCATTTCCGCCACGGCCACCGAGGCTACCACAATGGCGCCGCCGAGTGCCAGCACGAACTGGAAGAAGTCGGTGGCGATGACGCCCCACAACCCCGCTACGCCGGCGTAGGCGAGAACGAGCGCGCTGACGCCGACCACGCTCCACAGCTTGGCCTGCTCGCCCGGATCGATGCCCAGGCTGGGGAAAACCTCGAGCGCGTCCACCACCTTCACCATGGCGAGCATGGCGTAGCCGATGCCGACCGAGTTGATGATCACGGCGAAAAGGAAGGACTTGGTGGCGCGGAGCAGGGCGGCGGGGCGTCCGCCGTAGCGCAGTTCCGTGAGCTCGGCGTCGGTCACGATCTCGGCGCGCCGCCATAGGCGTGCGAAGATGTAGATCATGATGACGTGCGAGAAAGCGAAGCTCCACCACTCCCAGTTGCCGGCGATCCCGCGGTTGCCCACCACGCCGGCAATGTAGAGCGGCGTATCGATGGAGAAGGTGGTGGCGGCCATGGAGATGCCGGCGAGCCACCAGGGCACGGCGCGGCCGCCCACGAAGAAGTCGACCAGGCTGCCGGCCGCGCGGCGGGCGAGGTAGATGCCGAGGGCCAGCGACGCCAGCATATAGAGGGCGACGATCGCCCAATCAAGCGGCCTCATGCCCCTCCTCCCCGCACGGTCAACGTGGGCGCCTCCAGTATTCGGCGGGGCAGCGCGTGAAGCTCAGGATCTGCTCCCCGGTCTGGCTGGACGCCTGCGCGGCGCCGGGCTCGAGCGGGCGGATGCCGAGCAGCGTGGTCCGCTCCATGCCCAGCGAATGCATGGCGCAGAAGCCGTCCGGCCGCGCCACCAGCACGGGCACGAGGTAGAGGTCGGAAAGCTGGTCCACGCGGTCGAGCACGACGTAGCGGGCTCCGATCTCGCGCGCCAGTGCGAAGAAATCTGCGGCTTCCCGGCTCATGGGATACAGCCGGCCGCGGTGCCCGCTCAGGGCGTAGAAGAGCCGGGGCTTGCGCGAGACCACTACAGCGCCGGCCGGCAGTCTGTCACGTGACCACTCAGCCATGGCGAAGAAGTCCTGCCAGTCACTGGGCAGGCAGGCATAGGGTAGCCCGGCCCTATGGAGGCGCGTGCACTCGAGCCCCTGCCGGGCCGAGGCATGGAGGGCAGGCACGCCGGTGAGGATGATCCCCAGCGTGGCCGCCGCGCCGGCCCAGCGCGCGCCGCGGCGGCTGAGGCGGCGGCGCGCCAGGCGGATGAAGGCTTCGCCGGCGTAGGCCAGGACGAGGGGAAGGGCGGGGAGCAGCAGCCGCTCGCCCGACCAGACCTCGGGCCAGACGAAGAGCAGTCCGACGTACAGGGGCAAGAAGAGCTCGGCCACACCCAGCCGCCGGCCCAGCCGTCCCACCCAGCCGAAGATGGCGAACACGGCGAGCGTCGCACTGACCGGGAAGAAGAAGCTGCCCTCGAGGCCGAACACCAGGATGGGAAGGTGCTCGGTCATGTAATGCCGGTCGTTCTGGACTACGCGGTTGAGCAGGTCGAGTGGTCCCATCCGGCCCAGGTCCGGGCGGTAGGGGTTCACGGCCCAGAACTGTTCCGCGTAGATGACGCCGCCGTGGGCGCGGGCGCGCAGCCACCAGGCGAGGGCCAGCGGCAGGAAGACGGCCGCGAGCAGGCCCAGGTCGCGCCAGCGGCGTCGCAGTGCGAGCCATGCCGCGGCGGCGAGCACGAGGGGCAGCCCGGCCGAGCGGGTGAAGTAGGCCAGGATGATGGCCGCGATGGCCAGCCAGAGTCGGCCGCGCTGCCCGGGCGGGAGCCGCTCGAAGGCCCAGAGCGCGAGGGCGGTGAAGGTCCAGAAGGGAACGTCGGACAGTACCCAATGGCTGAGGTGCAGCACGCCCGGGCTCAGGGCGAGGACCGCGGCGACGGCCAGCGCCAGCCCGGGCCGCCGCCGCCGCCGCAGCCACAGGTAGCTGAAGGCAATGGCCGCTGCGGAGAAGCCGACGATCACCAGCTTCAGCCAGATCCAGGTGTCCAGTCCGGCCAGCAGCGCCAGCGCCAGGATGCCCGGGAAAACAGGGGGATACTGGGTGTGCGCGGGTGTCGCGGGGTCGTAGAGGTCCAGGTAGGCACGCTGCTCGACGAGTGAGCGGGCCAGTGTGACGTACGCGGCGTTGTCTCCGCCGGTGTGCGGCGCGGGCTCGAAGACCAGGAGCGCGAGCGCCAGGTGCGAGCCGACGAGCAGGCCTAACACCGAGCGGCTGGAGAGGCGAAACCGTCCCGGCCTCGCGCCATGCTCCGGAGGCCGCCCCGCCCGCGCTGCCGGCCGCAGCAGGGCCGCGATGCGGGTGGCCATGGGGCTCAGGGGCGGGCGGCCAGGTGGCGAGCGGCGGCCTCCTGCATGAGCGGCTCGCCGCCCCAGGCCGCCAGGATGCTTGCGCCCGGCAGGTTTTCCGCCAGGCGGGGGTGGCCGAAAAGGACCACCATCGTGTCCGGCCGCGCCGCAGCCGCCTGCGCCACCCGCTCGCGCGCCCAGGCGGAGACGCCCGGCCGACCCTTCCACCCGCGGATGTCCGCGTAGAGCGCGACCAGCGCCGGCCGATCACGGGCGGGGCGCTCGACTTCCCGGACCTCTATGCCCGCGCCCCGCAGTGCGGCCGGGAACGCGTCCCGAGGCGGCGGCGCGTAGGGGCCGCCCAGGTCATCGTCCACGGTCAGCAAATCGATGGCGGCGGGCAGGTGCTGCGGCCGCCCGCGCAGCACGCGGATGGCGCGCACGGCCACGTCCAGGGCCCATTCGCGGTCGTGCGGCCGGCCCCACTCCCCGCCGGGCAGCCGTGTGGCGCGGCGGGCCAGATCGTCCACGCGGGCAATCGCCTCGGTGAGGCGCCCCTCGGCCAGCTCGCGGCCAATGGCCGCCTCAATGACGCGGATCACGCGCTCCAGCTCGCTCGGGTAGAGCAGCGCGTCGCATCCCGCGGCGAGCGCCTTCACAGCCGCCTGCCCTTCCCCACCACCGTGGGCCAGCACGCCTTCCATGATGAGTGCGTCCGAAACCGCCGGGCCCAGGAACCCCAGCTCCAGGCGCAGCAGCTCCGTGAGTATCGGGTGGGAGAGTGTGGCCGGAGCGCCGCTGGCGTCCAGTGCGGGGTAGGCCACATGGGCGCTCATGACGGAGTCGACGCCAGCCTGCACGGCTGCCTGGAACGGCAGCAGGTCGGCGGCGAGATCGGCGCGGCTCGCGGCAACGCGGGGGAGCTCGAGGTGGGAGTCAGCGACCGTGCGGCCGTGCCCGGGGAAATGCTTGGCGCAGCTCAGGGCGCCACCGGCGCGGCACCCCTCGATCCAGGCGGCTACATGCTCGGCGGCCCGGGCCGCACCGGCGCTGAAGGCGCGGCTCCCGACAATGGGGTTGTGCGGCTCGAGGTCCAGGTCTGCCACGGGCGCGTAGATCCAGTGGACTCCCAGCGCCGCGGCCTCGCGCGCGGTCAGCTCACCCGCGCGGCGAGTCAGCCCCGGGTCGTCCAGCTCGCCGAACGCCGCGGCGGGCGGCAGCGATGTAGCGCCGCGGAACTGCTGACCCGCTCCGCGCTCGAGGTCCGCAGCAAACAGGAGTGGTTCGGCGCTGCGGCACTGCACTTCCG
>JACQVE010000309.1 GCA_016209965.1 Gemmatimonadota bacterium
CGCGGCGGGCGGCGGCCGCGGCCTGGTCGTCTTCGGCACGCGCCCGCGTTTCTGCGACCTCGCGGTCGGCGCCCGGGACCCGGTCGCCCTGCTCGATGATCGGCCGCTCGTGCACCCGCTTGGGCGCACAGGCCGCGACCAAGACCGCGGCCAGCACGCAGCTAACGATGCGCGCATCCATGTTCCTCGCTCCCATTGCAGTTCCTCGCGCCTGCCCCTCGGGCCGGCAGCCGCGACCGCCGTGGTGCCGCCCGGCTCACAACCCGAAGCGCTTGCGCTCGATGTACTTCTTGATCTTGTGCTGCCCTGCCCACACCTTGAGGTTCGTTTCCAGGTCCACCAGCGTGGCGTCGACCTGGTAGTACACGATCTTCTCGCGCCCCTCCTGGTCCTCGATGGCCTGGAGCTCGCCCTGCAGCATGTAGCGCGCGCCCAGCTCCTGGCCGAGGCGCGCCCGGCTCTCGGCCCGGGCGTGCTCCTGCTGGTCCTCCCGCTCCGCGCGCAGCTCCTCGCGCTCGCCGCCGCCCGCTACCACGCGCACCGCGCCCGAGTTCACGAACGCGCGCTCGAGGTCGGCCACGAAGGTGCCCACCGGGATGTGCTCGAGCGTGCGGTTGCGGAATCGGCCCACGATCACCGCGGGCGCCTGGCCGCCGTGCGCCTCGGTGTAGCGCTGCGCCCAGGCGGCGCTCAGGCTTTGCTCGATCAGCCGGTTCGCCACCAGCCGCGAGTCGGTATCGTTCCAGCGGCCGGAGAGGTCGGTAACGGAGGCCGGGTCGATGCGGGAGACCCGCTTCCCGCAGGCCGGCGCGGCGGCCGCGACCAGGGCGGCGCTCAGGAGTACGGAAGCGGGGCGCGCCAGCGCGCGCGAGGCAGTCATGGGCATCGTCGTCGCCTCCGATCAGGTGAGGTCCGGCTGTTCTACGGCTCTGCTGCCGGCAAGGTTCCAGTGTGATTGACCGCGCCTCCGCGTGCGGGCTATCTTTCCCGGCATGAGGGCCGAGATCACGACCCCCGAGGTGTTGAGCGAGGAGAGCGTCGTCGAGCTGTCGCTCCGGCCGCAGCGGCTGGCCGAGTTCATTGGCCAGCCCAAGGTGAAGGACAGCCTGCGCATCGCGATTGACGCCGCCCTGGCCCGCCGCGAGCCACTGGACCACACGCTGTTCCACGGGCCGCCCGGTCTGGGCAAGACCACGCTCGCCATGCTCATGGCCCGGGAGCTGGGCGTGAACATCAAGACCACGTCCGGCCCGGTGCTCGAGAAGCCCGGCGACCTGGTCGGCATCCTCACCAACCTGCGCGAAGGCGACGTCCTCCTTATTGACGAGATCCACCGGCTGCGCCCCGTCATCGAGGAGTTCCTCTACCCGGCCATGGAGGACTACCGCATCGAGATCCGGCTGTCGGAGGGACCGCGCGCCCAGACCATTGCCATGCCCGTCGAGCGCTTCACGTTGGTGGGCGCGACCACGCGCTTCGGCCTGCTCACCCCGCCCATGCGCGCCCGCTTCGGCATTGTCCAGCGGCTGGGCTACTATCCCACCGAAGAGCTGGTCATCATTGTCGAGCGCAGTGCCGAGATCCTGCTGGTCGAGTGCACGCGCGAGGGCGCGGCCGAGATCGCCAAGCGGGCACGCGGCACGCCCCGCGTCGCCAACCGGCTGCTGCGCCGGGTGCGCGACTACGCCCAGGTCCGCGCCGATGGCGTGATCACCCTCGAGGTCGCGGACGGCGCATTGCAGATGCTGGATGTGGATGAGTACGGGCTGGACGAGATGGATGGCCGCATCCTCAAGACTCTGATCGAGCACTTCGATGGCGGACCCGCCGGGCTCAACACCCTGGCCGTCGCGGTAGGCGAGGACGCGGGCACGCTCGAGGAGGTGTACGAGCCGTTCCTCATCCAGAACGGCTTTCTCATGCGCACGCCGCGCGGCCGCATGGCTACGCCCAGGGCGTTCCGCCGCTTCGGCTACACCCTGCCGCCCTCGCGCTCCGAGGTGCAGCCCGGTCTCTTCGAGGCTTGACGTGGAGGTCGTCCGTCTCACCGCCGCCGACCGCCGCCTGCTCTGCGCGCGCTTTGCCGAGCATGGCAACTCGCAGCGTCGCATGACAAGCGCACTGCACGAGGCGGGTTCGGCCGAGGCGCTCGAGCGGCTGCACGCGCTGCGCCAGCTCGAGTGCCGCTTCAGCATTGATCTCGGCTCGGTCTGCCACCGCTACGAGCGGCGCAATGATGCCGCGACCCACCCTATCGAGCGGATGGTCCTCGGCTACGTCGCCCGTCCCTGGCGGGCGGCCGACGGACGCGAAGAGCTCTGGGTGCTGCTCGACCGGGTGAGGCAACTCCGGGAGCTGATCGAGCAGGGCGAGCTGGTCCGTGACGCGGAGACTTGAGGCGCCGAATTCACCAATGCGGCGCCCCGCCGCGCGCTGTACTTATGAACCCGGCCTCTGACTCCTATCCCACTTCCGCGTTCGATTACGAGCTTCCTCCCGGCCGCATTGCTCAGCACCCGGCGGCCCGGCGCGACGAGAGCCGGCTGCTGGTGCTGGACCGCGCCAGGGGCTCGATCGAACACCGCCGCTTCAGCGATCTGCTCGGGCTCGTGCCCGCTGGCGACGCCCTCATGCTCAACGAGACCCGCGTGTTCCCCGCGCGCCTGGTGGGGCGCAAGCCCACGGGCGCGCCCGCCGAGGTCCTCCTCCTCCGCCCCCTGCCCGCCGCCGTACCCGACAGGGAGACGGCGGGACACGGCGCGGGGACGAGCGGCGAGGTCGCCGCGTCGCCGCGTCTCCCCGTCCCCCCGTCGGGTGGTGGGGTGGACTGGGTGGCCCTGGTCCGTCCCGGCGGCAAGCTCAAGCCCGGCCGCGTGGTCGATATCTCGGACGAGCTGCAGGTTGAGATCCTCGACTCGACTGCCGAAGGAGCCCGCGTCGTGCGGCTGCACACCCCGCTTTCTGTTGACGTCGCACTCGAGCGCTACGGCCGCGTGCCGCTGCCGCCTTATGTCGAGCGCGAGCCCGGGCCCGAGGACGCGGAGCGCTACCAGACGGTGTATGCGGCGGAGCGCGGCTCGGTTGCCGCCCCTACGGCCGGCCTCCATTTTACGCCCGCGCTGCTGGCGGCCCTCGAGGCGAAAGGCGTGCTGCTGGTCCGCCTCGTGCTGCACATTGGCGTGGGCACGTTTCGCCCCGTCGAGGCCGAGGACCCGGCACAGCACCGGATGCACGGCGAGCAGTACACGGTCCCGGCCGCTGCCGCGGCTGCGCTGAACGAGACGCGCGCGCGCGGCGGCGCCCGCTGGGCTGTGGGAACGACGGTCGCGCGCACGCTCGAGACGGTGGCGGACGAGCGCGGATTCGTGCGGCCGGGCAGAGGGTGGACCGACCTGTTCATTCGCCCGCCCTACACCTTCCGGGCGGTGGACCGGCTGCTGACGAACTTCCACTTGCCGCGTTCCACGTTGATCATGCTGGTCGCGGCGTTCGGGGGCTACCAGTCCGTCATGCGCGCCTACCGTGCCGCCGTCGAAGAGGGCTACCGCTTCTACTCGTACGGCGACGCCATGGTGATCTTATGAACGCTTCGGCTGTCATCCCGACCGGAGCGGCGGCCCTGGAAAGGATGTTCGAGTTCGACATTACGGCCGTGGACGGCGCAGCTCGCGCCGGGCGGCTCCACCTGCCGCACGGCGCGGTGCACACGCCGGCCTTCATGCCGGTGGGCACGCAGGCCAGTGTGAAGACGCTGGCGCCGGAAGAGGTCGCGGAGCTGGGCGCGGAGATCCTGCTGTGCAACACCTACCACCTCTTCCTGCGGCCGGGTCACGAGGTGGTGCAGGAGCTGGGCGGGCTGCATACGTTCATGAACTGGCAGCGGCCGGTGCTCACGGATTCCGGCGGCTTCCAGGTCTTCAGCCTGGCCGCGATCAATGAAGTGCGGGACGAGGGTGTGCTCTTCCAGAGCCATATCGATGGGTCGCGCCACCTCTTCACGCCGCAGCGGGTCGTGGACATCCAGATCGCGTTGGGCGCAGACCTGATCATGGCATTCGACGAGTGCCTGCCCGGCCAGTCCGGCCGCGATGTTGCCCTGGAAGCCCACCAGCGCACCCTGCTCTGGCTCGAACGCTGCCGCGCCCGCTTCGCCGAATTGCAGCACGCTGCCCCCACGGCGCAGGCACTGCTGCCCGTCCTCCAGGGCTCGATCTACGGGGATCTGCGCCGCGATGCCGCCCGCCGCGTCCGCGAGCTGGGTGACTGGCGCGGCCTGGCGATCGGCGGCCTTTCGGTGGGAGAGCCGAAGGCCGTCATGTACGAGGTGCTCGAGGGGCTCGAGCCTGAGCTGCCCCCCAGGCTGCCCCGCTACCTGATGGGCGTCGGCTACCCGGATGACCTGCTGCAAGCGATCCGCCGCGGCTACGACCTCTTCGACTGCGTGGCGCCCACGCGCAACGGCCGCAACGGCAGCGCCTGGATCGAGGCCGAAGGACAGATCAACATTAAGGCGCTGCGCTTCCGGACGGACCCCGGGCCGCTGGACCCGGCCTGCGACTGTTACGCCTGCCGCAACTACAGCCGCGCCTACCTGCGCCACCTGTTCGTGGCCGGTGAGGTGCTGGGCCTGCGGCTGCTGTCGCTGCATAACCTGCGCTTCCTGGTCCGGCTCGCCGCGCGCGCGCGCGCCGCCATCGAGGCCGGCACACTGCAGGGTTGGAGCGAGGACTGGCTCGCCCGCTACCATGGCGCGCGCGCCGCCAACGAGGGAGGGACGCCGTGACGCTGAGCATGGCAGTGCTGCTGGTTTCGACCCGGCCCGGCGGGAACACGGGCATGGTGCTGCTCCTCGAGATGCTCGCCATCTTTGCCATCTTCTATTTCCTGCTGATCCGGCCGCAGCGTCAAGCGCAGCGCCGCCACCAGCAGATGCTCAAGGCGCTCAAGCGCGGCGACGAGGTCATGACGGACGGCGGCATCCTGGGCGAGGTCGTGCACATCAAGGAGGATCGTGTAACCATCCGCACGGCGGAGACTACCCGCCTGGTCGTCGCCCGCCCGAAGATCGCGCGCGTGCTCTCGCAGGCGGGAGAAGAGGCGAATCGTTGAGCGTCGCGGCGGGTAATGAAAAGCATGGCCATTCTGTCGATCAGGTATCTGGGCGATCCGCTGCTGCGCCGCACGGCGGAGCCGGTCGCATCTATCGATGACGAAGTCCGTCAGTTGATGGACGATATGCTCGAGACCATGTACGCGGCCGAAGGCGTGGGCCTCGCCGCGCCGCAGGTGGGGCTCAGCCGCCGCATTATCGTGGTGGACGTGCGCCAGGAGAATGTGCCGCCCTTCGGCCTCGTCAACCCCGAGATCCTCGAGACCAGCGCGGACGTGGACCGCGCCGAAGAAGGGTGCCTCAGCGTGCCGGGGCTGCGCGAGATCGTCGAACGACCGGCGCGCGCCACGGTCAGCGCGCTGGACCGGGACGGCGTACCCGTGCGCATCGAGGCACAGGGGCTGCTCGCCCGCGTGCTGCAACACGAGGTCGACCACCTGAACGGTATCCTCTTCCTGGACCGCGTGAGCCCGCTCAAGCGCCAGATGCTGCTCAAGCGGTGGAAGAAGACGCGGCCCGTGGTGTGAGCGCCGATCCCGATCCCGGCACCGGGATCGGTATCGGGATCGGTATCGGGATCGGAGGGCACGTTACGAGAGGGGTCCGGAGGTCGACGTCGTGCGTATCCTCTTCTGGGGCACACCGGAGTTCGCGCTGCCCGCGCTGCGCGCGCTGCTGGACGAGCAGCATGATGTGGTCGGCGTGGTCACGCAGCCGGACCGGCCGGCAGGGCGGGGAAGGATGCTGCAGCCGCCGCCACTCAAGACCTTTGCCCTGGCCGAGGCGATCCCCGTCTTGCAACCCGAGCGGGCCCGTGGCCCCGAGTTCCTCGAGAGCCTCGCCCGCCTCGCGCCGGAAATATCCATTGTGGTCGCCTACGGTCAGATCCTGAAGCGCGAGTTGCTCGAATTGCCGCCCCTCGGCTCGCTCAACCTGCACGCCTCGCTCCTCCCCGAGCTGCGCGGCGCCGCGCCCATCCACTGGGCCATCATGCGAGGCCACCGGCAGACCGGTATCACCATCATGCGCATGGTCGAGCGCATGGATGCCGGGCCGGTGCTCTTCCAGGTCAGTGAGCCCATCGGCCCACAAGAGACGGCCAGCGAGCTGGCTGCGCGCCTCAGCGAAATCGGCGCAGAAGCGCTTGTCGATGCGCTGGCGCTCCTGGAGGCGGGCGAGCTCAGGGAACTCGAGCAGGAGGAATCCCGGGCCAGCTATGCGCCGCGCCTGACCCGCGAGGACGCGCGCGTGGACTGGACGGCGGACGCCGAGGGCGTGGCCCGCCGCATCCGCGGCCTGGACGAAGAGCCCGGCGCCTGGACCATGCTCGGCGAGGCGGAACTGAAGCTGTACCGTCCCCGCCCGGTGCCGGCGCGGCCCGGCGATGCCCAGCCCGGCGCAGTGCTGGAAGTGGTGCCACACGACGTCGCGGCCGGCATGCTGGTGGCCTGCGGCAGCGGCGCCGTCTGGGTACGGGAAGTGAAGCCCGGCGGCAAACGCCGGATGACCACGGCAGAGTGGCTGCGGGGCCGGGGGGCTGCCGTGGGGGATCGGTTGACGTGACGCGGCCCAGGCTGCCCCGCCTGCACCTCGTGACGGATGCGTCCGTCGTCCGGGCGCCGGACTTCCTCCGGCATGCCGAGGGGCTCCTGGCTGCGCACGGACCGGCCATCGCGCTGCACCTGCGCGCCCATGGCCTTCGAGGAGGGGAGCTCTGCCGCCTGGGCGTAAGACTTGCCGCCGCGTCCCGCGCCGCCGCAGCCCTGTTCCTGGTCAATGACCGCGTGGATGTCTGCCAGGCTGTCCGCGCCCATGGCGTGCAGCTCGGCCGTCGCTCGATCCCGCTGCCCGCGGCGCGCAAACTGCTGGGGGACCCTGCCTGGATCGGCTACTCGGCCCACGCGGCCGAGGAGGCGCACCAGATGGCGGAAGACGCGGACTTCTTGATGGTGGGCAGCGTGTACCCGTCCGCGTCACACGGCGGCGCACCTGCCGCCGGGCCGGAGCTCGTCGCAGCCGTCTGCCGGCGAGTCGGCCGGCCCGTGCTCGCCATCGGCGGCATCACACCCGACCGGGCAGCCGATGTGCTCGCCGCCGGTGCCTGCGGCGTCGCCGTGCTGGGCGGCGTGTGGCGCGCCGTTGACCCGGTCGCGGCCGCCGGCGAATTCCTCGCGGCGCTGGACATTGCACCCGCGTCCCGGAGGCTGACACCTCAACCGATGGCTAAGTGGTCGAGTTCGCAAATACGCCCACGCACCGAGGGCGTATCTGTGGATTCGACCACTAAGGCGTAGCATCCGTTCCCGAACCGGAAATGCCCGATGGAATCCACAGTCGCAAGCTTCCAGATTCTGCTGAACGGCGAGCCGCGCGACGTGCCGGCCGGCCGCACGGTGGCTGGCCTGCTGGCGGAGTTGGGGCTCGACCCCCGGCTCGTCGTCGTCGAGTACAACCGTGAGATCTTGGATCGCACGCGCTTCGAGAAGACCGAGCTGCGCGCCGGGGATATCCTCGAGCTCGTGCACTTCGTGGGTGGGGGGTGAGTCATGAGCACGGTCACGATAGAAGCGGCCATCCGCGACGAGCCGCTGGTCATTGCCGGCCGCGCGTTCGGCTCGCGGCTGATTGTCGGGACGGGGAAGTACCGGGACAACCCGACCATGATTCGGGCCATCGAGGCATCCGGCGCCGAGATGGTGACGGTCGCCGTGCGGCGCATTGACCTGGATCGCACCCGCCAGGAGGGCATCCTCTACCACCTCGATCCGTCCCGCATTTTCCTCCTGCCCAACACGGCCGGCTGCTACACCGCCGAGGACGCCGTCCGCTATGCCCGGCTGGCGCGCGCCGCTGGCCTCAACGACTGGGTCAAGCTCGAAGTTATCGGCGACGAGCGGACGCTCCTGCCCGATGCGGCTGCCACGCTCGAAGCGGCACGGCAATTAGTGGCCGAGGGCTTCCATGTGCTGGCCTACACCAACGAAGACGTGGTCAGCGCGCTGCGCCTCGAGCAGGCGGGGTGCGCGGCCGTCATGCCGCTGGCCAGTCCCATTGGCAGTGGGCTGGGACTGGTCAACCCCTACTACATCCGGGAGATCAAGCGCCGGCTGACCGTGCCCGTGATCGTGGATGCGGGCGTGGGCACGGCGTCCGATGCCTGTGTGACCATGGAGCAGGGCGTGGATGGCGTGTTGATGAACACCGCGCTGGCCGAGGCGCAGGACCCTGTGCGTATGGCCCTCGCCATGAAGCTGGCCATCGAGGCCGGCAGGCTCGCCTACCGCGCCGGGCGGATGCCACGCCGCGAGGTTGCCGTTCCCTCGTCGCCCGGGATGGGCATGTTGGGTTGACAGCCACCCCAGCCCGGCGAGCAGCCCTGCAGGCGCTGCGGGAGGTGCGGCGCGGCGAGCTGGCCGACCGCGCCCTGCTGCGGCTGCTCGAGGACGTGCCGCCGCGGGAACGGGCCTTCACGCACGAGCTGGTCTACGGCACGCTGCGCTGGCGCGGCCGGCTGGACCACCTGCTGGCGCAACTGGTGCGGCGGCGCCTCGAGGCGCTCGAGCCGGACCTGCTGGATATATTGCGGCTGGGCGCCTATCAGCTCCTCGAGCTGGGGGGCGTACCGGCCTATGCTGCCGTCTCCGAAGCCGTCGAGCTGGCCAGGGCCGCCGGTGGGCGGGGCGCCGCCGGGCTGGCCAACGCCGTGCTGCAGAACCTGCGGCGAAAAGGCGCCCGGCTTGGCTTCCCGGACGCGGCGCGCGATCCGGTCGGCTGGCTGGCCGCCTGGGGCTCGCACCCGCGCTGGCTCGTCGAGCGCTGGATCGGCCGCTTTGGTGCCGAAGCTGCTCGCGAGCTGATCGAGGCGAACAACCGGCGGCCGGAGGTCTACCTGCGGCCGATCGGCCTGGCGCCGCAGGAGGCGGCCGCGCGACTGGGCGAGGCCGGATTGAACGCCGAGCCTGTGCCCCGGGCGCCCGATGCGCTGCTACTGCTGCCTCCGGCGACGGCCGCCCAGGCGCTCGCCGTCGTGCCTGCCGTGGTACAGGATCCGGCTGCCGCACTGGTCGTGCGCTATGCCGCGCTGCCGCCGCGCGCCCGGATCGCCGACCTGTGTGCGGCGCCCGGCGGGAAGGCGCTAGGGCTGGCGGCGCCGGCGGCTGCGCCGCCGCATGCCCCAGCGCCCTACGTCGTGGCCGCGGATGTCTCGCCCGAGCGGCTGGGCAGGCTGCGCCAGAACCTGGCACGGCTGCCGGGCCTCCACATGAGCCTGGTGGCCGCGGACGCCCGCCGCCCGCCGTTCCGCCCGCTCGAAGCTGTGCTGCTCGATGTGCCCTGCACCGGGACGGGCACGTTGCGGCGCCATCCGGACGGGAAGTGGCGGGTGCAGCCGGCGGACCTGGCAGCGCTCGCCGCGCTGCAGCTCGAGATCCTGGAAGCCGCGGCGGCCGCGGTCGCGCCGGGCGGAGTGCTGGTGTACTCGACGTGTTCCCTGGAAGTGGAAGAGAACGAGCAACAGGTGGACGCCTTCCTGGTCAGGCACCCGGAATTTCGGCTGGCGCCGCCGCTCCCTGGCACCGTGCCCGGAGAGCTGCTGGATCCAGCGGGCCGGCTGCTGGTTTGGCCGCCCCTTCTGAATGGCGACGGCGCGTTCGCCGCCCGCCTCGAGCGCCGCGGCTGAGCGCTATGCTGGGCGATTCGCTGCGCCGCAGGCAGCGGGCGCTGGTCCGCAAGTCGCGACGGCTGCGCATCCGCTGGGGGCGTTGGGGCGCCACCGGCATCGGCTTGCTGGCCTTCAGCTTCGTGATCGGCTACGCTCTTGCCGTGTTCGTGCTCTTCCCGCCGGCGCCCGACCCCCGCGGCGGCGCGGTCCCGGTCCCCGAACTGACGGGAAAGAACCTGGTCGAGGCGCATCGGGAACTGCGCTCGAGGCGCCTCGAGTTGGGCAGCCCGCTCGAGCTGCCCAACGCCCTCGAGCCGGAAGGCGTCGTCATCGCTCAGGCGCCCTTGCCCGGCCAGCGGCTCTACGTGGGCGCAGTGGTGCGCGTGGCTGTGAGCAGCGGCCGGCCCCGGGCACGCGTGCCGGACCTGGCCGGCTTCGAGGCTGGATTCGTCGAGGGACTGTTGACTCGCCTGGGATTCCAGGTCTCGCGCCGCAGCGAGCCGAACCGCGGGCCTGCCGGCCTGGTGACCCGGATCGAGCCGCCGCCAGGCACCGAGCTCGAGCTGCCCGCCCCCGTCGTGCTGTATGTCGGCACGGGGTTCGGGACGGCGGCGCCCGCGGACAGTGCTGCGCCGCCCCCGGCCGACACCGCTGCCCGGGCGCCGCCAGTGCGACCCTAGCGGCCAGGCCGGCTGGCGGAACAATCGACGGCCGCGCTGCTACTAGTGGCTTGGGATGCAGCCGCAGTCGAATGCCACCGGAATTTCGGTGACGAGCCACTAAATTTCACCACGGAGCGCGCCGACTAAAACATGGGGCGCGCAGGGGCCGCGCTCTACCGGCCGGCGGCAGAAGCGCCTGCAGACCACGTTGTCATCGACCGGAGCGGCCCGGAGGGCCGGGGAACCGCGCAGGAGGCAAAACCAGAGGTGAGCGAACGCGTGCGGAGCTGGCTTCTTGCCGGCGTTACGACGGCTGTGCTGGTGGTGCTGATCGCGGTCGGGTGGAAGCAGCGCGACCGCTTCGCGCCCCTCGAGCTGGGCAGCCGTGCGCCCCAGTTCACGGCCGCCTCGCTGGCCGGTGGCGCCGCTTCGCTTGAGGACTTCGAGGGCCGCGTCGTCGTGCTCAACTTCTGGGCTACCTGGTGTGCGCCCTGCCGCCGCGAGATGCCTGCGCTGGAACGGCTGTACCAGGAGCTGCAGCCGCAGGGGCTCGAGGTCGTGGCCATCAGCGTGGACGCCGTGCCCGGCCAGCTCGATGGCCTGGCCCGCCCGGGCGGCGACGTACGAGCGTTCGTCGCGGAGCTGGGGCTCAGCTTCCCCGTGCTCCTCGACCCCCAGGGCGAAGTCGAGCGCCGCTACGGCGTGACGGGGCTGCCCACCACCTTCGTCATTGACCGTACGGGCCGTGTCCATCGGAAGGTGCTCGGCCCGGCCGAGTGGGACCAGGCACCCTGGTCCGACCTGATCCGGAATCTGCTGCAGAGCTGAGCCGTGCGGCTGATCCCGGCACTGACCCGCAACTGGGCGCTCAAGCTCACCGCCCTCGGCCTCGCCCTCCTCCTCTGGAGCGTGACCAAGGCGGATGCGCCCACGCGCTTCGCCTTCGCGGATGTCGAGCTGGCCGTCTCGCTGCGCGATCCCGGCTGGATGCTGGCTGCGCCGCCCTTCCCCGAGAGCGTCACCGTGGTCCTCTCCGGCCCGGCCCGCGAGCTGCTCGGCATTGCCGTCGAGAAGCCGCGCGTCATTGTTCCCATCGAAGAGGTCCGCGATTCCGCCGAGATCCGCCAGATCCGCTACGGCTGGGTCGACCTGCCCGGCCGCTACGAGAAGACGCGGGTGGAAGATGTGCGGCCTGGTTCCGTGCGCCTGCTGTTCGAGCGCCTTTCGACGCGGCTGGTCCCCGTCAGCCTGCCCGTCCGCGGGCAGCCGCCAACCGGCCTGGTGCTCGCCGCCCCCGTGCGCCTCGAGCCGCCCGCCGTCCGCGTGACGGGCCCCGCCCGCCTGGTGGATGCGCTGGATTCAATGCGCCTGCCGCCCCAGGACCTGGGCGCCATCACCGCCCCCGGCCGCATCACCGTGCGCATTGACACCACTGGCCTGGGCGACCTGATTGTCGCGCCGCGCGCGGTCAGCCTGATCGTCCCCCTGGCCCGCCAATGACGCAGCCGCTGATCCTGGGCATCGAAACCTCCTGCGACGAGACCTCTGCCGCCGTGCTGCGCGGCGAGCAGGAGCTGCTGGGGCATGTCATCCTCTCGCAGGACGTGCACAAACTCTACGGTGGAGTGGTGCCCGAGCTCGCCTCCCGCGCACACCTTCAGGTGCTGGACAAGGTCGTGGACGGGGCGCTGCGCGAGGCCCGCCTCGAGCTGGGCGACGTCGCCGTATTCGCCGCCACGGCCGGGCCGGGCCTGATCGGCGCACTGCTGGTCGGCCTTACCTGGGCCAAGGCGGCAGCCTACGCCGCTGCCCGGCCGCTCGTCGCCGTGCACCACATGGAAGCGCACCTGTTCGCGACGGCACTCGAGCAGCCGGCGGCACAGCCGCCCTTCGTGGGACTCCTGGTCTCCGGCGGCCACACACTGCTGCTCTGGGTTCCGGAGTGGGGTCGCTACCGCCTGCTGGGGCAGACGCGCGACGACGCGGCCGGCGAGGCCTTCGACAAAGTGGCCAAGATCCTGGGCCTCGAATTCCCGGGCGGCCCGGTCATCGAGGAGCTGGCCCGGGAGGGCGACGCTGCAGCCCACGCCTTTCCGCGGCCCATGCTCTCGCGCACGCAAAAGCCCGGCGACCCCGACTACTACGACTTCTCCTTTAGTGGGTTGAAGACCGCTGTCGCCACGCGCGTGCGGGAGCTCGAGGCAGAGGGGCGTCTGGCCGTGGAGGTCGCCAACCTGGCAGCCTCGTTCCAGGCTGCGGTGGTCGAGGTGCTGGTCGGGAAAACCTTGCGCGCGGTCCACGCCACCGCCTGCCGTCGCGTGCTGATCGGCGGGGGCGTTGCCGCCAGCCGAGCGCTGCGCGCAGCCATCGCGGAGCCACTCGGCCCGACCGGCGAGCTCTTCTACCCTTCTGCGCGGCTCGCTACGGATAACGGCGCCATGGTCGCGCGCGCCGGACTCTTCCACTACCTGCGCGGGGACATTGCCCCGCTCGACGTGACGGCGCAGGCAGACCTGCCTTTTCCGGGGCTGGAGGCATGACACCATGCTGACCCTGCTCCACATCTCGGACCTGCACTTCGGCCCCGCCTATGTACCGGCGGCGGGCGCCGCCTTGCTGCGCGCCGCCGCCGAGCTGCAGCCGGACGTGATCGTGGCCAGCGGCGATTTCACGCAGCGCGCCAGGCGCGAGCAGTTCCAGGCGGCGCGTCGCTTCCTGGACGGGTTGCCGGCCGTGCCCACGGTGGTCGTGCCGGGCAACCACGATGTCCCGCTCTACCGCGTCGCCGAACGGCTGTTCCGGCCCTATGCCCTTTACCGCGAGTACATTTCTGACCAACTCGAAGGCGTCCTGCGCCGTCCGGATGTCGTCATGGTCGCGCTCAACTCGACCAGTCCGCTGCGCGCCCTGGTCAATGGGCGCATCCGCAAGGCGCAGCTCGAGTTGTGCCAGGCTGCGCTGCGCTCCGCGCCGCCCGGCGCCGCCCGCCTGGTCGTGGCGCACCACCACTTCGCGCCCGCCCCCGACTACGAGGGCAGCCAGGTCATGCCGGGGGCCCGGGAGGCGCTGGACCTGTTCACGTCGCTGCGCGTGGATGTGGTGTTGGGTGGACACCTGCACCGCGCCTACATTGGCAACTCGCTGGACGTGTACCCCGGCAAGGATCGCGAGCACGGTATTATCATAGTGCAGGCCGGCACCAGCACCTCGCGGCGCGGCCGGGCCCGCGAGCGGGAGAAGAACTCGTTCAACCTGCTGCGGGTCGCCGAGGAGGTGATCCGCATCACGCACTACATGTATTTCGACGACCTGGACGGCTTCGCCGCGGTCAGCCGTCACATCTTTCCCCGCGCAGCGCGCCAGTTCTTCCGCGAGACGCGCGTCGGCGCCGCGACGCAGGATCCGCTGCCCGCGGCGTTGTCCGCCGATCGGCCCGGTGCGGGCGTGGCCGGATCGGGCGCAGTGGGATGAACAGGGGCGGGCATGCGGGCTGCGCACGGCCCTGCCCGGGGCGGCCGAGCCGCCCGAGCGGAGTCCTGCCGGCTGCACTGCTGCTCGCGCTGCTGCCGGCCGGCGCAGCGGCCCAGCAGCCGGACAGCAGCCGGGCGGAAGTGCTGAGCCTGCGCTTCCGGGGCGCCGCGGCCTTCGATCACGACCTGCTGCGCGCGGCCATTGCCACCAGTGCAGGCCACTGCGCCAACCCCCTCCTGGTGCCGCTCTGCTGGTTTGGCATCGGCGTCCAGCGCGAGCAGGCTGACGACGCCTTGCTCCGCGCCGATGCGCTGCGCCTGCGGCTCTACTACTACCAGCGCGGCTACCGGCAGGCACGCGTCGAGGTGAGCAGCCGCCGTGAGGACGGCGGCAGCCAGGTGGTATTCCACGTCGACGAGGGGCATCCGGTGCGCGTCGTCGCCTTCGAGATCGTGGGCCAAGCGCCGCTCCCGCCCGAGGTGACGCGACGCCTGCCGCTCGAGCCCGGGCAGCCGCTGGACCTGCTCCGCTACGAGGCGGCCCGCGATTCCATCCTCGCCCGGCTGCGCAACCGGGGCTACCCGCGCGCCGAGGTCCTGGCCAGCTATTTCATACCGGAGGGCTCGCCCTATGAGGCGCAGGTCCGCTTCGACGTGATTCCCGGCTCGCTCGCGCGCTTTGGCGCCATTGAGGTGATCGGCGCCGAGCGCGTATCGAGCACCGTGGTCCGCCGCCTGGTCGCCTTCCAGCCGGGCGACCTGTACAGTCAGGAAGAGCTGCTGCGCAGCCAGCGCAACCTCTACGGCCTGGACATCTTCAAGCACGCGGAGATCCGCGTGGCACTGGATGCCGAGACGGACAGCGTGACGCCCGTCACGGTGCAGGTGAACGAGGGGGACGTCTACCGCGTGCGCCTGGGCGCGGGACTCAGCACCTCGGACTGCGCCAACGCCGAGAGCCGCTGGACCAGCCGCAACTTCCTGGGTGGCGCCCGCCGGCTCGAGCTGCGCAGCCAGGTCTCGAATGTGCTGGCCGGCCCACTGGGCAGCTTCCCCTGCCTGCAGACCGGCGGCGGCATCTACAGCAAGCTGACCGGCTCGCTCGCCGCCGACTTCGTCCAGCCCTGGTTCTTCAGCCCGCGCAGCAGCCTGGGAGCCGGGCTCTTCCTCGAGCGGCGCAGTGTGCCCGGCCTCTTTGTACGCACGGCCCGGGGCGGATACCTCTCTGCGACCCGCACGCTCAGCGAGCGCACTGCCCTGACGCTCGCCTACCGGCCGGAGCTCACGGAGCTGATCGCCGAGGGCGACCGCATCTTCTGCGTCAGCTTCGTGGTCTGCGAAACCGGCGACATCGAAGTGCTGCGCGACCCGCACTGGCTCGTGCCGCTGATCTTGTCCCTGGCCCGCGACCGCTCGAACTCGCTCTTCGCGCCCACGCGCGGCTATGTCTTAAGGCTGGACGCCGAGCACGCCTCTGCCGCGACCGGCTCGGATTTCGCCTACAACCGCGTGGCTGCGGACCTGAGCTCCTACCGCGGCCTGGGGGCTGGCGTGGTCGTTGCATCTCGACTGCGCCCCGGGTGGGCCTGGGCGACGGGCGAGCCCGCCCAGGGGCGTGGCCTCGGACTGCACCCGCAGAGGCGATTCTTTGCCGGCGGGCCCAACAGCGTGCGCGGCTTCGCGCAGTACCGGCTCGGGCCCAAGGTGCTGACCGTGGACGCCGCCCGCGTGTTGGCGCAGCCGGACACTGCCGGTGGCGCCGGCTGCACGGCGCAGCAGATCAATTCGGGGGAGTGCGACGCGCAGCCGCTGGCGACTCGCTCGCCCGAGCGTTTCGATGTCCGCCCCGTAGGCGGCGCCGCCGTGCTCGAGGGGAGCCTCGAGCTGCGCTTCCCGCTGCTGGGGGACCGGCTGCGCGGCGCTACGTTCCTGGATTTCGGGCAGGCCTGGAGCGAGACGGGTAGCATGAACGTCAAGGAGCTGGTGTGGACGCCCGGGTTCGGCTTCCGCTACTTCAGCCCGGTCGGCCCCATCCGCGTGGACCTGGGCTACAACTCCCAGGGCGCCGATCGCCTGGCCGTCCTGACCACCGAGGTGTGCGCGCGCACGGAGGACGGGAGCGGCTGTGACCCCATCATCCCGGGCAGGCCCTACGATCCGGCCATGCTGCGGAACACCAACCGGCTCCTTCCGCTGCGCGAGCTGGTGGCCTGGAACCCGCGCGACTCCTTCCTGGACCGGCTGCAGCTCCACCTTTCTATCGGGCAGGCGTTCTGAATGGGCCGCGCCGCCCGCATCACCCGGTACCTGCTGATCGGCCTGCTCGCCGGCCTCGCCCTGATGGCCGGCGTATTGTTCCTGCTCACCCGCACTGAGTTCGGCATCGAGCGGGTCCGCCTCTTCGCCACCGGCTGGCTCGCCGACCGGATCGAGGGGGAACTGCGCATCGGCCGGGTCACGAGCGGCGGGCTGCTGGCAGGCGCCATGCTGCACGACGTGGCCATTGATGACCCGCGGGGCCGGCCGTTCCTGCGCGCCGACAGTGCGCGCCTGGCCTACAACTGGCGCACGCTCGCCGGCGGCCGCATTGTCTTTGGCGGACTCACGCTCTACCGCCCCCAGCTCTCCATCGAGAAGCTCCCCGGCGATACTGCCTGGAACTACGAGTACATCTTCCCCGATACCACGCCCAAAGAGGAAGGGCTGGCCGGGAACCGGCTGATCCTGATCCAGCGCGCGCGGGTCATCGATGGCCAGCTCGTCGTGCGCTTCCCCTTCCAGCCCGCCGCTCCCATCCAGCCGGACGACACTGCCCGGCTGCTGCTCGAGCCCGCGGCGGGCGGCGTGGTCCGCGTGCTCCGCTTCGAGCGGCTTCACGCCCGTGTGCCTCGCGTGCTCTGGGAGTCACCCCTCGAGGAGGGGCAGCTCTTGCGCTTCACCTCGCTTTCCGGGCGCGGCTACCTCTACCAGGACCCCTTCGAGGTGCGCGACGCGCGCGGCGCCGTCACCGTGCGCGACTCGCTCGTCTCCTTCGACCTGGCCCGCGTTCAGTCGGGCGACACCCGCGCCCAGATTGTGGGCCGCGTGATCCTGGGCGAGAAGCGGTGGCGCTACGACATCCGCATCGACAGTGATCGGCTCCGCTCCCGAGACCTGCACTGGCTCCACCCCCGGCTGCCGGACAACGCGGCCGGGCGGCTGGTCTTCCGCATCCAGAGTCAGGAGCCCGCCGGCACGCTCTGGCTGGTCAGCGACGCACAGCTCCGTGCGCCCAGCACCCGGATCGCGGGCAGCTTCGGCATTATCACGGGCGACACCCTCTACTTCACCCGCGTCAACCTGCGCGCCTCGCCGCTGAACCTGCAGTTTCTCAAGCAGGTGCTGCCCGGCGAGCTGCCCGTGGACGGACTGCTGGTCGGCACCGTGGAAGTCGAGGGGCCGGTATCCTCCCTCACCACCCAGGGTGAGCTACGCCTCGCCAGCCGCAAGCCGGCGCCGTCTCTTTCCGCACTGAGCTGGAGCGGAACCGTGGACCTGCGGCCCCCCTTCGCTGTGCAGGGGCTGCGCGCCGAGCTGCGCAAGCTGGATCTGGCCCTCTTCGCCGCACTGCGACCCGAGCTCCGCCTGGGCGGCAGCATCACGGGCCGCATCGAGGCGACGGGGCGACTCGATCAAAGCCTGCGCTTCGCCGCCGCACTCCAGCACCAGCGCGCCGGCGCGCCCGCGTCTCAGCTCGAAGGCCGCGGTGCACTCCAGAGGGGCGCTGACCGCACCGTGGACGCCCGCTTCGACGCTCGTCCGCTGGCGCTGGATGCCCTCGCCGCCACCTTCCCCCAACTCGGTCGGGTCACCGGCGAATTGCACGGGCCCGTCACCATCCAGGGGCCGCTCCACGACCTGGCCGTCAAGGCGGAGGTGGCCACGCC
>JACQVE010000310.1 GCA_016209965.1 Gemmatimonadota bacterium
CCCCCCCACCTGCTGCACGATGGTGCCTACATAGCTTTCCCCCTCCCGCAGCGGCCCCAGGATCTGGGCGGCGACCGGCGACTTGGCGGCGAGCGCCAGGAGCTGGGCCTCCCAGCGCACCAGTTGAGCGGGCAGGGCCTGGACGAGTTCCTCACTCTGCTCGGCGACGGGCGGCACGACGAGGTAGGCGATGCCGACCCCGCCGAGCAGAGTGAGGAGCACGGCGCTGGCGAGCGCGATGCCGCGGGGCGCGCCGACCCAGCGCTGCAAGCTGTCGGTGGCCGCGCCGAGGTAGAGTCCGAATAGTACGGCAATGAAGAGGAGGAGCAGGATCTCGGCGACGCTGTAGAGGAAGAGCAGCACCAGCGCCGCGAAGATCGCGGTCAGCAGCCCGCCGTATCGTACTCGAGCCACGCGCCCGTCAACCTCCGCCCTGGTTGTCCGGCCGGGAGCAGCTCACCGGGTGGTCGAGCTCGACCACTCAGCTCTCTTCCTCCAGCTCTGCCTCCCGGACCTCGCCCATCTCTTCGGCTTCGCCGACATTGGCGGGCCTGAGCCGCTTGGCGGCCGGCTGGGCCGCCTGGCCGGCGGGCAGTGCGGCCTGCTCGGCCCCCGCGGGCAGCCCCATGCGCGTCTTGAGCGCCAGCAGCCGCTGGTCCACCGAGTCGCCAGTTTCGAGGCGCGCGAACTCCTTCTCGAGGGTGTCACCAGTGAGCGTTTCCTGCACCTCGGCGGCGGCCACCGCACGGCGCTCCGACTCCTCGATGCGCTCCGCCATGCGCTCGAAGGCTTCAAAGGCGGAGCGGTCGCTCAGCCCGGCCATGGTCTCGTGGATGCGCCGCTGCGCCTGTGCCCGCTTCTGCTTGGCGATGAGCAGGTTCTTCTTGCGCTTGGCTTCCTCAATCTTGTCATTGAGCTGCTGCAGCGAGCCCTTCAGCTTCTCCGTCTCCACAGCCTGACGGCGCCAGGTCTCGTCCAGGGCCAGGGCGCGTTCCGCATGCTCCTGCTGCCGCAGCAGCGCCTGCTTGGCCAGGTCGTCGCGAGCCTCCCGGACCGCGAGCATGGCGCGGTGCTCCCAGTCCGCGGCTTGCTTCTGCTCCTCATCAACCTGCGCCTTCAGCTTGCGCTCGTCCGCAATCGCGACCGCGACTTCCTGCTTGGCCCGGGCCAGTTGCTCGCGCATGTCCGTGATGATCTGGTTGAGCATCTTCTCCGGGTTCTCCGCCCGCGCAATCGCATCATTGATGTTGGAGCGGATCAGCATGGACAGCTTCTGAAAGATCCCCATGGCGTTAGCCCTCGTGCGCGACGGGTGCGAGCTCGGCCAGGTTAGGCAAGTGGCTGGACGCCGCCAGGACCAGGCTCTCGTAGGAGCTGCGGAACTCGTGGAACTGCAGGTCCTCGAGCTCGAGCGCGTCGGAAAGGATGACGTCGCCCTCCTCGATGCCGTAACTGCCGTGCACAATATCGGTGGCGTTCAACTCGAGCAGCCGGCGATAGAAGCCGGCGAGACGGGCATCATCGGAAACTGCCGGCAGCTCCATGACTTTGAGGCGCAGCAGCACGACGGGCGGCGAGTAATGGACGACGACCGTGGCCGCGCCGTCCGGCCCGGGGATGACCCACATGCCGTCATCGACCTCCTCGTGCTCGACACCCATGCGCAGGAAGAAGCTCTCCAGGTCTTCACGTTTGGTCATGAGGTGCTCCGGAAAAAGGGCGTGCTATCCTTACGCTAGCGAACGAGTTAGGGTTTCGGCAAGGGCTGGCCGCCGGGACGCGGCGGCCACACCCGCCATGTTCCCGTTTCGCCATGTCGCCGCATCGGCGCATCGCCGTGTCGGGTACGGGCACGGGCACGGGCACGGGCACGGGTACGGGCACGGGTACGGGGGGACCCCACCTCACCCTACCGCCGCCAGGCCCAGAGCATCGGCGAGGAAGCGGCCCGTGTGGGACACGGGGTTGGCGGCCACGGCTTCGGGTGGGCCGGCTACGACCACGGCGCCGCCAGCGCGGCCGCCCTCAGGGCCGAGGTCGATGATCCAGTCGGCGGTCTTGATGACCTCGAGGTTGTGCTCGATGACCACGACAGTGTTGCCGCGCTCGACCAGGCGGTGCAGCACCTGGAGCAGGAGGCGCACGTCCTCGAAGTGCAGGCCGGTGGTGGGCTCGTCGAGCAGGTAGAGTGTCTGGCCCGTGTCGCGCTTGGACAGCTCGGTGGCCAGCTTAACGCGCTGCGCTTCGCCGCCGGACAGGGTAGTAGCGGCCTGCCCCAGGTGGATGTAGCCGAGGCCGACCTCGGAGAGCGTCTCGAGGCGGCGGCGGATCGAGGGAACGGCGTCGAAGAATTCCAGGGCCTCGGCCACGGTCATCTCGAGGACATCCGCGATGGTGCGACCCTTGTAGTAGACCTCGAGGGTCTCGCGGTTGTAGCGGCGGCCGCGGCAGACGTCACACGGGACGTAGACGTCGGGCAGGAAGTGCATCTCGATCTTGACCAGCCCGTCGCCCTGGCAGGCCTCGCAGCGCCCACCCTTGACGTTGAAGGAGAAGCGGCCGGGCGCGTAGCCGCGCAGCCGCGACTCGGGGAGTTCCGCAAACAGTTGACGGATGGGCGTGAACAGGCCCGTATAGGTGGCGGGGTTGGAGCGCGGGGTGCGGCCGATCGGGGACTGGTCAATGTCGATCACCTTGTCCAGGTGCTCGATGCCGTCCAGGCCGTCGTGGGCGCCGGGGATGACGCGGGTGCGGTAGAATTGGCGGGCCAGTGCGCGGTAGAGAATGTCGTTCACCAGGGTGCTCTTCCCCGAGCCGCTGACGCCGGTGACGGCAATGAAGGTGCCGAGCGGGAAGCGGACGTCGATGCTGCGCAAGTTGTGCTGGCGCGCGCCGCGCACGACCACCTCGTGGCGTGGGCGGGGGCGGCGCCGCTCGGCAGGGATAGGGATCTGGCGATCGCCCCGCAGGTAGTCGGCCGTGAGTGAGCCGGGCACCTGCAGCACGGACTCGAGCGGCCCTTCCGCCACCACGTAGCCGCCGTGGCGCCCGGCGCCAGGGCCGAGATCGATCACGTGATCCGCCTGCAGGATCGTCTCCCGATCATGCTCGACCACCAGCACCGTGTTGCCCAGGTCGCGGAGCTGCTTGAGCGTCATAAGCAGGCGTTCGTTGTCCCGCTGGTGCAGCCCGATCGATGGCTCGTCCAGGATGTAGAGCACGCCGACCAGCCGGCTGCCGATCTGCGTGGCCAGGCGGATGCGCTGCGCCTCGCCGCCGGCGAGCGTGTCCGCGCTGCGGCCCAGGGTCAGGTACTCGAGGCCCACGTTCACCAGGAAGCGCAGGCGGTCGCGGACTTCCTTCAGGATGGGGCCGGCGATCTCGGCGGGCAGAGGATCGGGCTCGGGCTCCGCGCCTTCGGCGCTGGGCTCCGCTCCGCTGGGCTCCGGCGCTGCGCGCCTGGGCTCGGCACCGCCTGATTCCGAGCCCGCGCCCGAGCCCAGCCGCGGCGCAGCCGAGGCGGAGCCCGAGCCCGAGAGCCGCAGCTCCTGGAACAACTCGAGCGCCTCGATCACGCTCAGCTCGACGACCTCGCGGATCGAGCGTCCGGCGACGGTGACGGCGAGGCTTTCCGGCTTGAGGCGCGCGCCGGCGCAGGCGTGGCAAGGCAGGGTGGACATGTACTCGTCGAGCTGCTCGCGGACGGCGTCGGACGACGTCTCCTGGTAGCGGCGCATGACGTGGGCCAGGACACCCTCCCACGGCTCCTGGTAGTGCCCCTTCTGCCCGCTGACGCGGTAGGGGAAGCGAAGCTTCTCGCCGCCCGAGCCGTAGAGGATGGCGTGGCGCACGCGGTCAGGGAGCTGTCCCCAGGCGGCGTTCGGGTCGAAGTCGTAGTGCTCAGCCAGCCCGGGGATGATCGAGCGGCGCAGGTGGCCGGTGGGCTCGCCCCAGGGCAGGATCACGCCTTCGAGGAGTGAGATAATCGGGTCGCCTACCACCAGCTCGGGGTTGACCTCACGGCGCGTGCCCAGGCCGCCGCACGCCTCACAGGCGCCGTAAGGCGAGTTGAAGGAGAACTTGCGGGGCTCCAGCTCGGGCAGGCTGGTGCCGCAGTGCACGCAGGCGTAGCGCTCGCTGAACAGATGAGTGCGCGGCTGGGCGGCGCGGTGGTCCACGATCTCGACCACGCCGGGCGCGGTCATGAGCGCGAGCTCGACGGAATCGGCGAGGCGGGCGCGGTCTTCCGGCCTCACGACCAGCCGGTCCACGACGACGGCGATCTCGTGGTTCTCGTAGCGGTTGAGCCGTGGCGGGTTCTCCACTTCGTAGAGCTCTCCGTCCACGCGCAGGCGCACGAATCCCTTGCGCCGCGCCTCCTCGAACAGCTCGCGGAACTCACCTTTCCGGCCGCGCACCAGTGGCGCCAGCACCTCGAGGCGGGTGCCGGCCGGCCAGGCGAGCACCTGGTCCACGATCTGGCTGGCGGACTGGCGGCGCACGGGCCGGCCGCAGGTGGGGCAGTGCGGCACGCCGCAGCGCGCCCACAGCAACCTGAGGTAGTCGTAAATCTCGGTGACCGTGCCCACGGTGGAGCGCGGATTCCGCCCCGTCCACTTCTGCTCGATGGAAATGGCGGGCGAGAGCCCCTCGATGACGTCGACGTCCGGCTTCTCCATGACGCCCAGGAACTGGCGGGCGTAAGCGGAGAGGGACTCGACATAGCGGCGCTGCCCCTCGGCGTAGATGGTGTCGAAGGCGAGCGACGACTTGCCCGAGCCCGAGAGCCCGGTGATCACGACCAGCCGGTCGCGCGGGATCTCGACATCAATGTTCTTCAGGTTGTGCTCGCGCGCGCCGCGGACAACCAGCTTCTCTTCACGCATAACCCAAGAAGGTGACGCGGGCGGGCGTGCCGGTCAAGCCGAAGCACGCGGGTGCCTTCTACCCCGGGGGGCGCAAGCTGCTCCGGAGTCAGCGCCCAGACCGACGGCGCCCAGACCGACGCCGCCAGCCCTCTTGCCCTCTTGCCGGCAACATTGCCTGGGCCGTGCGGCGGGCCTAAGTTGCGCCCCAGGCAAGCCACACACACCTCCCCCGAAACGCGATCAGGCGACCCCGCCGCAACAGCATCGGCCCGAAGCGCCGCGGATGTGGTCGGCCGGGGGCAAGCTTCGGCATACACTGGCTGTCCGGCCGTAATGCAAGACGGTCGACCGGGCTGATTGTGGTCCCCTTCATTCGAGGAGGTGCAATATGTCTGCCCGTACAATCGTCCTGGCGGCGGGCCTGGTCCTGGGCGTCGCTGCCTGCACCGAGCGGGCGCCACCCCTGGCCCCGGCAACGGACCCCGAGCCCCGCGCCACCTATGTCGGCACACCCTGCGTGTTCACGGTGAGCGGGAGCACCATGACCCTGACCGCCGACTGCACAACC
>JACQVE010000311.1 GCA_016209965.1 Gemmatimonadota bacterium
CCCGAACGGCTCGGGGAAGAGCACGCTGGCCAAGGTGCTGAGCGGGCACCCCGCGTACGAGGTCACGGACGGCGAGGTGGACTACCGGGGCGAGAACCTGCTGGAGCTGCCGCCGCACGAGCGGGCGCGGCGGGGGCTGTTCCTGGCCTTCCAGTACCCGGTCGAGATTCCTGGCGTCTCGATCGCGAATTTCATGCGCACGGCGCTCATGGCGCAACGCCCGGGTGAGGAGCTGGACATCTTCGATTTTCAGGAGAAGCTGCTCGAGCGGATGGCCCTGCTGGACATGGAGCCCTCCTTCGCGGAGCGGAGCGTGAACGATGGGTTCAGCGGCGGGGAGAAGAAGCGGAACGAGATCCTGCAGCTTGCCGTGCTCGACCCGGTGCTGGCGGTGATGGACGAGACGGACTCGGGTCTGGACATTGACGCCCTGAAGGTTGTAGCCAATGGCGTGAACACGTTGCACCGGGAGCGCTCGGCCATGGCCGTGCTGCTGATCACGCATTACCAGCGCATCCTCGAGTACATCAAGCCGGACCACGTGCACGTGATGGTCGGTGGCCGGATCGTGCTCTCGGGTGGCCCGGAGCTGGCTCTCGAACTGGAGGACCGGGGATACGACTGGGTGAAGGGCGAACTGGTGGCCCAGGCCGGGTAGTTCCGCTGGGCACGATCACGACTGGGGGGAGGGCCGCATGCCGTACGATCCGACGGTAGCCGGGCTGGGACTGGACGACTACAAGTACCACTTCATCACCGAGGACAAGCCCGTCTTCAAGGCGCAGAAGGGGCTGAACGAGGAGGTGGTACGCCAGATCTCGGCGCACAAGGAGGAGCCGGAATGGATGCTGAAGTTCCGGCTGAAGGCGCTCGGGATCTTCAACTCGAAGCCCATGCCTACCTGGGGCGGCGACCTCTCGAATCTGAACCTGGACGACATCTACTTCTACCTCCGGCCGCAGGAGCGGATGGAGCGCTCCTGGGAGGACGTGCCGGCGGGGATCAAGAGCACATTCGAGCGGCTGGGGATCCCGGAAGCCGAGCGCAAGGTGCTGGCGGGCGTGGGTGCACAGTACGAGTCGGAGATGGTCTACCACTCGCTGAAGAAGGAGTGGGAGGAACTGGGCATCATCTTCGAGTCCATCGAGAACGGGCTGAAGCTGTACCCGGAGCTGTTCCGCGAATACTTCGCCACGGTGATCCCGCCGGCGGACAACAAGTTCGCGGCCCTGAACTCGGCGGTGTGGTCGGGCGGCTCATTTGTCTACATCCCCAGGGGCGTGAAGGTGGACGTCCCGCTGCAGGCCTACTTCCGGGTGAATGCGGAGCAGCTCGGCCAGTTCGAGCGCACGCTGATCATTGCCGACGAGGCGTCGCAGGCCCACTACATCGAGGGGTGCACGGCGCCGGTCTATTCCACGGACTCGTTCCATTCCGGGGTGATCGAAATCGTGGTCAAGCCGGGCGCGCGTTTCCGCTACACGACGATCCAGAACTGGTCCAACAACATGTACAACCTGGTGACGCAGCGGGCGCTGGTTCACGAGCACGCGAACATGGAATGGCTGGACGGGAATCTGGGGTCGAAGCTGACCATGAAGTACCCCTCCTGCTACCTGGTGGGCGAGCGGGCGCACGGCCAGATCCTGTCCATTGCCTACGCGGGCAACGGCCAGCATCAGGACACGGGGGGCAAGGTGATCCATGCGGCGCCGCACACCACGTCGCGGATCACGTCCAAGTCCATTTCCAGGGGGACGGGGCGCGCGTCGTATCGCGGGCTGTGCAAGATCTACGAGGGTGCCGCGCACGCGCGCTCGAACGTGGCCTGCGACGCGCTGCTGCTGGACGAGACATCGCGCACGGACACCTTCCCCTACATCGAGATCGAGGAGCACAGCGCGAACGTGGGTCACGAGGCCACGGTCTCGAAGGTCGGCGACGAGCAGCTCTTCTACCTGATGAGCCGCGGGCTTTCCGAGGACGAGGCCATGACCATGGTGGTGCGGGGGTTCATCGAGCCCATCGCCAAGGAGCTGCCGCTCGAGTACGCGGTCGAGCTGAACCGGCTGATCGAGCTCGAGATGGAGGGCAGTGTTGGCTGAGCTGGCTACCGCGGGCACGGCGCTGATCGAGGAGCTGGATGCGGACGCGGTCGCGGCCCTCGCCGGGGACGAACCGGCGTGGCTGCGCGATCGGCGGCTGGCGGCCTGGCAGGTTTTCGAGGACACGCCGCTTCCTACCACGAAGCTCGAGGAGTGGCGCTACACCGATGTCCGGCTGCTGAAGCTGGACCAGGTGCGTCTGGCGGAGCCGGGCGCGCCGGCGGACATCCCGGCGCAGGCGCGGGCCCTGGTCGGGCGAGAGAAGCAGGCGGGCGCACGCGCCCTCCTGCTCGGGCCGGACCTGGCCGTCCTCGAGCTCTCGAGCGAGCTGCGACGGCAGGGCGTGATTCTCTCGGATCTCTCGGCGGCGGCCTTCGAGCATGCCGAACTGGTCGAGCCGCACCTTGCCACCCGGGCCGTGCCGCCGGAGGCCGGCAAGTTCGCGGCGCTGAACGCTGCCGTCTGGGCGGGCGGCATCTTCCTCTATGTGCCGCGCGGCGTGCACCTCGAGCTGCCCGTGCGCGTGGCGCACTGGCTGGCCGAGCCGGGCGTAGCCATCTTCCCGCGCACGCTCATCATCGCCGACGAGGGGAGCCAGGTCGCCTACATCGACGAGTTCGCCTCCCCGGACTTCGAGGCGCCCGCGCTGGCCTGCGGCGCGGTCGAGGTCTATGCGCGCGCGGGCGCGCGCGTGCAATACGTGGCGCTGCAGCGCTGGGGGCAAGGCGTGCGCCACCTTTCCGTGCAGCGCACGCTGGCCGGCCGGGACGCCAATCTCGACAGCTTGCAGGTGAACCTGGGCGCGTCGCTGGCGCGGGTCGAGCTGTCCGCGCAGCTCGAGGGGCCGGGTGCGCGCAGCGACATGCTGGGGCTGTACTTCGCGCGGGGCGACCAGCACTTCGACCACAACACGCGGCAGGACCACGCGGCGCCGCACGCCAACAGCGATCTGCTGTACAAGGGTGCGCTGTACGACCAGGCGCACGCGGTGTTCCGGGGCGTGATCCGGGTGCATCGGGGAGCGCAGCGCACGGACGCCTACCAGACGAATCGCAACCTGCTGCTCTCGGCGGAGGCGCGGGCGGACTCGCAGCCCAACCTGGAGATCGAAGCCGACGACGTGCGCTGCTCGCACGCGGCCACGGTGGGGCAGCTCGATCAGGAGGAGCTGTTCTATCTGATGAGCCGGGGGCTGTCGCGCAAGGCGGCGGAGCGGCTGGTGATATTCGGGTTCTTTGCCGAGGTGCTCGAGCGGCTGCCGCTGCCCGGGGTGGTCGAGGAACTGCGCGCGGTGATCGAGGAGAAGATCGGATAGCGGCCGTGGCGGAGTTCGTCTGGGTGGCCAGGCTGGGCGACGTCGAGCCGGGCAAGCTCTTGGGTGTCGAAGTGGGCGGCCGCCGCATCTGCCTGGCGAACGTGGAGGGCGAAATCTACGCCTTTCAGGACAATTGCACGCACAAGGACTTCCCGCTTTCGGCGGGCGCGCTGGAAGACGGGAGGATCGAGTGCGCCTGGCACGGCGCCCGCTTCGATGTGGCCACGGGCCGCGCGGTCGCCTTGCCGGCCATCAAGCCGCTGCATACCTATGAGGTGAGGGTGGAGGGTGGCGAGATCTATGTGGCCCCCTAGCACTGCCGGAGCTCCGGCCATGGCTTCCTTCGCTGCGCCTGCTGCGCCGGCGTCCGACCTGGCCTGGGTACGGGGCGAGTTCCCGATCCTGAGCCAGTCGGTGAACGGCCGGCCGCTGGTCTACCTGGACAGCGCGGCCAGCGCGCAGCGGCCGCGCGCCGTGCTGGACGCCGTGGACGAGTTCTACCGGCACGACAATGCCAATGTGCACCGGGGCATTTACGAGTTGTCGCGGCGCGCGACCGAGCGGTTCGAGGCGGCGCGGCAGCGGGTGGCCACCTTCCTGAACGCGCCGCACGCGCGCGAGATCATCTGGGTGCGGGGCACGACTGAGGCGATCAACCTGGTCGCCTCGAGCTGGGGCTCGGCCAACCTGCGCCCGGGCGACGAAGTGCTGCTCACCATCCTCGAGCATCACTCGAACATCGTGCCCTGGCAGCTTGCTGCGCAGCGCACGGGTGCGCGGCTCCACTGCGTCGACATCGACGAGCAGGGCCGGCTGCGGCTGGATCAACTGGAGGAGCTACTGAGCGAGCGGACCCGGCTGGTGGCGGTGGCGCACGTCTCGAACGCGCTGGGCACGATCAACCCCATCCGCGAGATCTGCGAGCGGGCTCACGCGGCCGGCGCCCTGGTGCTGGTGGACGGCGCGCAGGGTGCGCCGCACCTGTGGCCGGACGTGCAGGCGCTGGGCTGCGATTTCTACACCCTGTCGGGCCACAAGATGTGCGGCCCCATGGGCATCGGCGTGCTCTGGGCGCGGCGGGAGCTGCTCGAGCAGATGCCGCCCTACCAGGGTGGCGGCGAGATGATCGATGTGGTCGAGCTGGAGCGCTCGACGTACGCGGAGGTGCCGCACAAGTTCGAGGCGGGCACTCCCAATGTGGCCGGCGCCGTGGGATTGGCGGCGGCCATCGACTTCCTCGAGTCCGTAGGGCGAGAGACGATCTGCGGGCACGAGCGCAGGCTGATCGAGCACGGCCTCGAGCGGCTGGGTGCGGTCGAGGGACTGCGCCTGTTCGGGCCGCCTGAGTCGGAGAGCCGCACGGCCGTCTTCGCCTTCGAACTCAAGGGTGTGCACCCCCATGATCTGGCCACCATCCTGGACGCGGAGGGGATCGCGATCCGGGCGGGGCACCATTGTGCCCAGCCGCTGATGCGGCGGCTGGGTGTGGCGGCCACGGCCCGCGCATCCTGCTATCTCTACAACACGCCGGAAGAGATCGATGCGCTGGTGGACGGGCTGGGCTCCGCTCGCAAGATCTTCGGGTGCTGAGCGGCTGGCCGGCGCTCCCGCTTTGACGCCCCCCGCCCGGCCCCTCGGGCGCCGCCCCGCTCCTGGCCAGGTGTGGGCGCCGCCTCCCGCCGCCGGCCGCCCCGTCGCCCGTCCATGACCATCGATCGTTCCACGCCGCCCCTCGGCTCGCTCTACCAGGAGCTGATCCTCGACCACTACAAGCACCCGCGGAACAAAGGCGAGCTCGAGGGCGCCACGGCCGAGGTTCACATGAACAACCCGGTTTGCGGCGACGACATCCGGCTGCAGCTCCGGGTGGCGGGGGAGCGCATCGAGGACGCGCGCTTTCTGGGGCAGGGGTGCTCGATCTCGCAGGCGTCGGTCTCGATGATGACGCAGCTCCTGAAGGGGAAGACGACGGCGGAGGCGGTGGCGCTGGCGGATCGCTTCAAGCAGATGATGCACGGCGACCCGGAAGCCGCGCGCGACAGGGCGCTGGGCGAGCTGCGCGCGTTGGCCGGGGTCAGCAGGTTCCCGGTCCGGATCAAGTGCGCGTTGCTGGGCTGGAACGCAGCCGAGGAGCTGATCAACCGGCTGCCTCAGGAACCGGCCTGACCGGGCGGCGCTTCCGAAAGCGTGCAGCCTGCGGGCGCGCGCAGAGAGGCGTCGGTTGGGCAGGTCCTGCCAGCCGTTGCCGTGCAGCCCCTTGGGGGGCGCGGAGGAGAGTGATGGCGAAGCACTGGGTGGGTCGGCGCGTGGCCATCGTGGAAGGCTGCCGCACGCCGTTTTGCAAGTCTGGCACGGCGTTCCGGGACATGACGCCGACGCAGCTCGGCACGCTTGCAGTGCGTGAGCTGCTGGCGCGCGCCGAACTCAAGCCCGCGCAGGTCGGCGAGCTGGTCTACGGCATCGTGGTAGCGCCGGTCACGGAGCCCAACGTGGCACGGGAGGTGACGCTGGCCGCGGGGCTGCCGCCCAGCGTGCCGGCCTACACCGTGAGCCGGGCGTGCGCGTCGGCCAACCAGGCGATCACCTCGGGCGCTGAGGCGATTGCCCGGGGACACGCCGACGTGGTGGTCGCCGGGGGCGTCGAGCTGCTCTCGGACATCCCCATGCTGCTTTCGCGGCGGCTGCGCAACGCGCTGTATGCGGCCTCTCGGGCGCGCACTCTGGCGGCCAAGCTGAAGGCGCTTTCGGCGGTGCGGCCGCGAGACCTGCGGCCGGTCGCGCCGGCGATTGCCGAGCCGTCGACCGGCGAAAGCATGGGCCAGAGCGCCGAGCGCATGGCCAAGGAGAACGCCATCCCGCGCGAGGCGCAGGATCGCTGGGCGCTGCGCTCGCATCAGCTTGCCGCGCACGGTACGCAGGACGGCAGGCTCACGCGCGAGATCGTGCCCGTGTATCTGCCGCCCAGGTACGGCGAGGTGGTCACCCAGGACAATGGCATCCGGACTGACACCAGCCTGGAGAAACTGGCGGCGCTCCCGCCCGTCTTCGACCGGCGCTACGGCAGCGTCACGGCCGGCAACTCCTCGCCTCTGACCGACGGCGCCTCGGCCGTGCTGCTCATGGCGGAAGACACGGCCCGTTCACTGGGCTACACGCCGCTGGGCTACATCCGGAGCTGGGCCTACTCCGCGCTTTCGCCGCGCGCGCAACTGCTGCAGGGCCCGGCATACGCGGCGCCCGAAGCACTGGACCGGGCCGGCCTGACCATGCCGGACATCGAGCTCTGGGAGATGCACGAGGCCTTCGCCGCCCAGGTGCTCACCAATCTGCAGGCGCTGGACTCGGACGAGTTCGCGCGCCGCGAGCTGGGACGGGAGCGGAAGGTGGGGGTCCTGGACGAGGAGCGCATCAATGTCATGGGCGGCAGCATCGCCATTGGCCACCCCTTCGGCGCCACGGGCGGCCGGCTCACCATCACCCTGCTCAACGAGCTGAAGCGCCGGGGTCAGAACCTGGGGCTGATCACCGTCTGTGCGGCGGGGGCCATGGGTTTCGCCATGGTGGTGGAGCGGGAGTAGCGGTTCCCGTACGGCGCTCCTCGATCAGGTCTGCCGCCTGGCCTGTTCGAGCCAGCGCAGTCGGGTCTCGCGGCGCTGCTCGCCTGCGCGGGCGCGCCGGCGATCATCGTCCGTTTTTAGGTCGAGGCGGGGGACGGGCGAGATGCGAATATAGCTCCGTCAGTTTTGCCTCCGACGTGCTGCGCTGACCTCAGGCGACCAACCGAGCCATGATCGCCCATACCAGCGCGCCGACCGCGATGAGCGTACCGACATTCCATTTGATGATGTCGATCTTGGCGTCGCGGATCTCACGGCCCAGTTCCGCGATCTCACGGCCCAGTTCCGCGCGCAAGTCCTGGAGTGCTTCCTTGGTCGCCAGCGGCTCCAGGCGTGCATCCAGGTATTCGCGCCACGTGGGCGGGCTAGGAACTTGAGGTTCGGGCACGTTCAGGCGGTGGCCGGTGGCTCGCTGTTGTTTGCCTTCGCAAAAACTACACGGAGCGTTGGGGCTCCGCCATGGCCAGATCGGCTAATCCAACGCGTCAGCGCACGAGGGCGAGTCCCCGGAGGTGGTGCGGCGACGTCGCGAAGCCGGCCACGCGTCGCCAGCTTGTGCCGCCATCGTCGGAGCGGTGCACGCCGCGCTCATCCGCCGCCCACAACGCGCCTTCGCGCGCGCCGGCAATCAGCAGCGGCGCGCGATTGTGGTGAGCGGATCCGCCCAACCATCCCTCACCCGCTCCCAGCGGCCTCGCCCGACGCGACGATACAGCCGGCCGTCCGATACGGCAACTGTTGCGGTCCGACCTTGGCCGTCAGACCCGAAGCCTTGAGCTGGAGCACCGCCAGGACGGCTACGGCACCGCCCAAGGTCGCCGCAGCGGACGCGAGGGCGCGTCGGCGCACAAGGCGGGAGATCGCGTTCATGCGAGGCTCCTGAGGGGATAGGGGATAACGACGCCTGATCTTGCCATCGGTTCCCCGCCTCTTCAGATGTACAGCCTCCAAGGTATGGCTGTACAGCCACCCGGGCACGGCGGTTCCTCGGCCTGCGCGGGTGTAGCCTCCATGGTGCGTGTGCCGGCGTGGCCGGCCAACTCCCGCACCCCCGCCTTGCCGGAAAACCTCCCGCAGCCGCATCTTGAACGACCACTTTTCGCTGCACTCACGGCATCACCCCCGAGCGCGATGACCGAGCCGGCCCGCCCATCGCTGTTCGCGGAGCTCAAGCGACGCCGCGTGTTCCGCGTGGTCGTCGTGTATGCCCTGGCCGCGTGGGTCGTGCTGCAAGTCGCCGAGCTGGTGCTGCCGGCGTTGCTGCTGCCTGAGTGGACGTTCCGGCTGGTGGTCGTGCTGGCGCTGCTCGGATTCCCGATCGCGATCGCGCTCGCCTGGGTCTTCGATGTGACGCCGGAAGGCGTGCGGCGGACCGGAGTCGGCCGCTCCCGCCGAGGCCGCGTCCAGCCGAGCGACGTTGCGCCGGCCGCCGCTAGCCGGCGCATGCTGTACGTCTGGGCGTCGGTCGTGGTGGTGGTGCTCGGTTATGCGGGCTTCAACCGCTACTTCTCGGGAGGCAAGGGCGGGCCCGGAGCCGGCATTAGCTCGATCGCCGTGCTGCCGCTCGTAAACATGAGCGCGGATGCAGAGAACGAGTACTTCAGCGATGGCATGACCGAGGAGCTGCTCAACGCGCTCGCGCAGCTCGAGGGGTTGCAGGTCGCGGCACGCACTTCCTCGTTCGCCTTCAAGGGCAAAGAGCTGGACGTGCGCGAGATCGGGCGGAAGCTGGGTGTCAGCGCCGTGCTCGAGGGCAGTGTGCGCCGGTCGGGCAACCGGCTGCGCGTCACCGCCCAGCTCATCAACGTCGAGGACGGCTATCACCTCTGGTCCGAGACCTACGAGCGCGAGCTGGCCGACGTCTTCGCCGTCCAGGACGAGATCTCGCGCGCGATCGTGGACGCGCTGAAGCTGAAGCTCGCGCGCGTCGGCAGAGACGACCTCGTCGCCCGCTCGACCGACGACGTCGCCGCCTATGATCTCTACCTGAAAGGCCGCTTCCACTGGAACAAGCGCACGGGCGCCAGCATGCGCCTCGCGCTCGAGTATTTCCGGCAGGCGCTGGAGCGCGATCCCACGTTCGCGCGCGCGTACGCCGGCCAGGCCGACGTGTACGCGCTGCTCAGCTACTACGGCCATCTGGCGCCACGCGCGGGCTACGAACAAGCGCGGGCCGCGGCACGCCGGGCGCTCGAGCTGGATCCGGACGTCGCCGAAGCACACGCATCCCTCGGCCTGATCGCGCTCAATTACGACTGGGACTGGGACAGCGCCGAGCGCGAGTTTCGCCGCGCGCTCGAGCTCAATCCGAGCTACGCGATCGCACGCCAGTGGTACGTGAACCTGCTCACGACCCGCGGCCGGTACAAGGAGGCGGCGGCACAGTCCGCCCGGGCGCGCGCACTGGACCCGCTCGATCCCATCATTGCGTCCGGATCGGGCACGCTCGCGCTGGTGCAGCGGCAGTGGGACACCGCCATCGCGGCGTATCAGCATGCCAGCGCGCTCAATCCGGACCATCCCGGCAGCGGTTGGCTCCTGTCGATTCCTTATTCGCTGGCCGGCCGTCACGAAGAGGCAATTGCACAGATCGCGCGCGCCGACAGCGTCGCGGGCAGTCCCATCACCCGGTCGGTCTACGGCTGGGCGCTGGCGCGGGCGGGCCGCACGAGCGAGGCGCGGAAGATCCTGGCCGAGCTGGAAAGCCTCGCGGCTCGGGCGCCCGCCCCGGCCTACAGCCTCGCGCTGGTATATATCGGCCTGGGCGAGAAGGACCGGACACTCGACTGGCTCGAACGCGCCATCGAGCAGCACGAGAGCGTGGGCTTGCAGCTCAGCTTGCCCGACTTCGACGTGCTGCGGGGCGAGCTCAGGTTCCGCCGAATCGTACAACGGATGAACCTGCCGGCCTCGCTGCTCGACTCACCTGCCGCTCCCGCGCGCGCACCCTGACCGATGCCCGTCGTCGGCCAGAGCATTGCCCGCACGGACGGCCGCGCCAAGGCGGCCGGCGCCGCCCGCTACATCGACGACCTGCGCTTCCCCGACATGCTCTACGGCCGCACGATCCGGTCGACCATCGCGCGCGGCCGCATCAAAAACATCCGCTTCGATTTTGATGCCGCCGGCTTCACGATCGTCGACCACCGCGACATCGCGTCGCTGGAAGGGGCTCGTGCGGCGTAGGGTGGTGCGGATGGCGCGCTCGATCAAGCCTCGGCGCTTCGCGTGGAGCACTACGCTCAGCGTGCCGCGGACCTGCAGGCCTCGAGAACGTGCATAGGCACGGGCGGCCTCTCGTCGATCAGCACGATGGCGTTCTCCGTCTCGAGCGCCGTACCGATCACCTCGGCTTCGCCCCTCCCGCCGAGGCGGCTTCGACCGCTTCAGCCAGCCAGTGGCAAAGGCGGCATCCAGCTCGTCGGCTACGTGGCGAGCAACCTCATCCGCCACGGCGTTCGGAACGAGGATCTCGGCATAGAGCTTACGCAGGAGGGACACCCGCCCGATCCGGGCGAGGTGGATCAGAGGTGTGGCGTTGCAGACAGGCGTCACGGCTCGAGCGATGCGAGTTCCTCTTCCAATTCGTCGGCCGTGGTTTGGATCGTCGGGACTCCGTGACGATTCGCAAGCTCCAGGAACTCGACTCGTGTCATGCCCAGGTCGCGCGCGGACTGCCCGGAAGTGAGCTGACCCAGACGGTAGAGCTCGAGAACGGCTGCCTCCCGCGCGCGCTGCGTCGCCGCACGCCGCGCTTCGGCATCCTCGATGCCCTCGGGATCGGGCTGCTTTTCTACCCGCCAGCCGCGCGTCGCACGGCGCCCTTGATCTCCTGGAAGGGCGGGAGGTCGCCCGGGTTCTCGCTCATCCAGGCGTAGACTACCCTGCCGGAAGTGTCCAGCACGAAGGCGGCGCGGTTGGCCACCCCTTGCAGCCCGTTCAGCTCGTCGCGCCAGACGCCGAACCGCCGTGTCGCCTCCTTGTTGAAATCGGAGAGGATGGGGAACGAGGCGTTGCAGCTTTCGGCGAACTTCTGGTTGACGTAGGGCGAGTCCACGCTGATTCCGGCCACCTGCGCGCCCAGCTCGCGGTAGGCGGCGTAATCCTCGGCCACGCTGCACATCTCGCCGGTGCAGACGGAGGAGAAGGCGAGGGGGAAGAAGAGGAGGACCAGGGGCTGCTCGGCGTGCAGCTCGCGGAGGCTGACAGGTTCTTTCGGGCGGAGGTAGAGGGTCACGTCCGGTGCCGTCGATCCGAGCTGCAGGGGCATATCTATCTCCTCTCGGGCCAGTGCTGCCATGTCACGATTGTGACGACTCGACTGGTTCGTCCCGCTTCATCAGGTCACGCGGCGGCGCGGAGAACAGGAGCCACATCGTCGTCACAACCATCGGGCGCGCGTAGTGGTACTCCGTCTCGGTGGTCATGCTGTTTCAGGTCTGCCGCCTGGCCTGTTCGAGCCAGCGCCGTCGGGTCTCGCGGCGCAGCTCACCTGCGCGGGCGCGCCGCCGATCATCGTCCGTTTCCAGCTCGAGGCGGGGGACGGGGACCGGCCGATGCTGCTCGTCGATGGCTACGAAGGTGAGGTAGCAGGTGTTGGTATGCCGCCGCTCGCCGGTGAGCGGGTTCTCGGCCTCGACCACCACCTCGACCTCCATCGAGGTTCGGCCCACATAGTCGACGTGCGCGCAGCAGGTGACCAGCTCGCCACTGTAGATAGGCTGGCGGAAGTCTACTCGCTCGATGGAAGCCGTGACCACGGGACGGCGGGAGTGGCGCATGGCGGCCACGGCGGCGGCACGGTCGATCATGGAGAGGACGACGCCGCCGAAGACGTGACCCAGCGGGTTCACCTGGTTGGGCATCATCAGCTCGCTGATGACGGCTTCGGAGGCGCGCGGCGTGTGGGCAGCGGGCTGCGCCGTGGTCTCGGGCGGTTCAGGCATGGTCGTTCACCGGCTTGACAGCGCAGCAGGGGGTCGTCCAGCTTGGCGCCCCTATGCTATCGGCGGAGCGTGGCGCCGTCCAGACTGCGGGGGCCTCCGGCCCGGACGCTGGTGCGCCGGGCGCGCGGGCACGGCCCGGTTCGGGCGGAGAGGGCACCGGTGGCGGGGGCAGCGCCCGCAGGCGCAGGCTGAGCCTGGCGCTGGGTGCAGCGCTCTTTCTGATCGTGCTGGCGGCGCCTCTGCCGGCAGCCGTCTCGGCGGGCGCCCAGCGGGCGGCGGCCGTAGCCTTGCTCATGGCCGCCTGGTGGATGACGGAAGCGTTGCCGGTGGCGGCCACGGCGCTGCTGCCGCTGGCCTTGTTCCCGCTGCTGGGCGTGCTCACCCCCACGGCCGCCGCCGCGCCCTACGCGAATCCGGTCATCTTCCTCTTCATGGGCGGCTTCCTGCTCGCCCTGGCCATGCAGCGCTGGGGGCTGCACCTGCGAGTGGCGCTGCTGGTC
>JACQVE010000312.1 GCA_016209965.1 Gemmatimonadota bacterium
GATCGATCTGGGTGCCGAAGTCGGTGACAGGCCGGAAGGTCGTCTGGGGGTATTCGCGGGCGCAGGCCGCGAGCAGGGCGGCGAAAGCGCAGGAAAGGCTGCCCGCGGTGCGACTCTGCGATCCATCGGGAGGCGTGCTCGCAGTTTGACGCTGCGCGAGCTCGCCGAGCCCAATCGCCGTGCACGACATACCCAGCGGCATCCACCCCTTCTCCGTTGCGCCCGACCGAACCGTGATTGAGAGGCGCGGCAGATTACCACCCCTGGCGGGGGAGGTCAAGCAACCCACTCGCCGGCCCTGCGGCGACCCGGAGCGGAGGGGGGCGTGCCGCGCCGGCGGGCCTGTAGTTGACGGCTGAGCCCCGGAGATTTCGCACCACCGTGGCTCCTCGCGCGCCGAGCATACGGCGCGAATGGGCGAGTGGGCCTGTCCAGCCATGGCTCCGCCCCGAGGGTGGCGCCAGGCTCCGACCCGGCGGACCGATGGCCAGGCCGTTGAAGCGTCCGGCGAGGCGAGGTTACATTGCGGGTGCCCGCAGAGAAGGAGCTTCCATGGCTACGCATCCGCGCCGGCCCACGGCCGACGACATGCTGGAACTGCCGACCCCGGACGGCGTCATCGGCTTCGAGTTCGTCGACGGCCGGCCGGTGCCGGTGATGCCCGCCTCCCCGCTGCACGGGAATCTCATCGTCCGGGTGGCGTCCAGGCTGGAAGCGTATGTCGAGGCCGCCCGCATCCCTGGCCAGCTGTACGTGGACGCGGGGTTCGTCCTCGATCTGGCGCGCGATCCCGAGCGCATGCGCGGCCCCGATGTCTCCTTCGTCTCGGAAGCCAAGGTCCGCGCGCATCCCAACCCTGAGCGCCTGTTCCGGTGCAGGCCCGACCTGGCCATCGAGATCGACATCACCAGCGAGCGCAAGCCTGGCGGCCAGCAACGCATTCTGGACTACCTCGAGGCCGGTGTCCGTCTCATCTGGGCCATCCATCCGCGCACCCGCTCCGCGCACGTCTACCGCCAGGACGGCACGTCCTTCGTGGTGCGTGAGCACGAGGCGCTGGACGGAGAAGACGTGGTTCCCGGGTTCCGGCTTCCGCTGGCCGAGCTGTTTCGCTGACCTGCCGGTCGCGAGATTCCCTACGGAGGGTCATGATTGAAGAAGTTTCCCAGCGGGCCCCGGCCGCGGACCAGGGGCCGGCCGGCGGGCAAGAAGGCGTGCAGCCGGGCCGCCGCACCTTGGCCTGGCTGGCGTGGGCCGCAGCGGCCTACACCTATGCGCTCATCGTCTTCGGCGGCGTGGTCCGCATTACCGGGTCGGGGCTGGGCTGCGGCGACGACTGGCCGCGCTGCCACGGCCACTGGATCCCGCCCTTCGATCTGCCCACCCTGATCGAGTACACGCACCGCCTGCTCGCAGCGGGGACCGTGCTGCCCTTCGGTGCGCTGCTGCTCTATGGGTTGTATCAGGTGCGCAATGGCGGCCGTACGGCGCTGCTTAGCGCGAAGAGCGAGCGGGCGCGGCCGGCGTCCTGGCTCCGGGCGCCGGCTGCGGCAGCCAGGGCTGGTCAATTCACTCGAGGCAGCGCCGCCAGCGCCGCAGCCGCCGCGTTCGCCCTGCTGCTGGCGCAGGTGCTGCTCGGCGCGCTGACAGTGAAGCTCGAGTTGCCGGCCGGCGCGACGACGCTGCACTTCCTGACGGCGAGCCTGTTGCTGGCGACCGTCATTGTTGCGGCCGTGCGGGCCGCGCCACGTGCCGCGATGCTGGCCGAGCCCGCGGTGCCGGCCGGGCCGGCGCGTGCCGCAGCGGCCGCAGCCGTGCTCGGGTTTCTTGTGGTGGGGTTGGGCGCGCTCACGGCGAACACCGGCCTGCCCGCCGCATCGGATCAGCCGTCCGGGGCCGCGCTGGCGTGCCAGGGCTTCCCCTTGTGCAACGGCCGGCTGCTGCCGGCGGGCGGATCCTGGGTGTTGCTGCACTGGACCCACCGTCTGCTGGGCTTCCTGCTGCTCTTCACCATGCTGGCCGCGACGCGCGACGTATGGAAGCGAGGGCTGCCGCGGTCCGTGCGGCGCGCCGCGGCGGCGGCCCTGATGCTCACCATGCTGCAGCTCGCCCTGGCCGCCGGCCTGGTGCTGCTCAGGCTGCCCGACTCCCTGCGCGGACTGCACCTGGCGGCCGGCGTCGCGCTCTGGGGCGCGCTCGTGGCCTGGGCGGAAACCGCGCGACAGGCTGGCGGTGCGGGCGGCATGTCGGGCGCGGGAGGCGCGGCCGCCCCCGCATGACGCCACCGCCGTTCGACGTTCTGGTCATTGGCGGGGGGGTAGCCGGCGCGGCTGCGGCACTGGCCGCGGCCGCCGCCGGCGCGCGGGTGGGTCTGGTGCGGGCCGCGCCAGGCGCGACGGCTCTGGCTGCCGGCGGCTGGCGCGGCCCGCTGCCTGGGCGGCTGGGCGCGGCGCTTGCCGGCGCCGGCTTGGCCCACGAGCGGGGGCGCGGCCCGCTGCCCCACCCCACCGGCCGCCTCGAGCCGGCCGACTTCGCGCCGCGCGCCCAGAGGGCGGCTGTGCTGGAGTCCGGCGCCATGGTCTGTGGCATTACTGGACTGCCCGGCTTCCACGCCCCCACGCTCGCGAGGCTCTGGGGAGCTGCTGCGGGCCTCGAGCTGCACCACGCGCTGCTGGACCTGCGGCCGGCCACCCCTGCGGCCGGCTGGTCGCCCGTGGCACTGGCAGCCGCGCTGGACCGCGACCCCGCAATACTGGCGGCGCCACTGACACAAGCGCTGGCCGGCCGCCGTGCCGGCCGCACCATCCTACCCGCTGTGCTGGGACTCGAGCGGCCGGAGCCCGTGCACGCGGCGCTGGAAGCCGCGGTCGGGGCTCCGGTAGGCGAAGCACTGGGCATGCCGCCGTCGGCGCCCGGCTGGCGGCTGGACCGGGCGCTACGCGCGGCCGTCCAGGCTGCCGGTGTCGAGGTCATTTTGGCCCGGGTCATCGAGCCGCAGGCGGACGGCCGGCTGCTCGAGGCGGTACTCGTCGAGCAGCAGGTGAACGGTGGCTCCCCGGCCGGGGAGCAGATGGGGCCCGCTGGGGGGCGCGCCCGGCCCATCGCCGAGGCGCCGAGCGCTCCGCCTGCCTCCTGGCTGTTCGCCCGCACCTTCATCCTCGCCACGGGCAAGTTTGCGGGCGGGGGGATCGTGGCGGATCCCGTCTTCGCCGAGCCGGCCCTGGGCTGCCCCGTGTGGGTCGAGCACCTGGACGAGGTGTTCACCGACGCGGAGCCACTGGCCCTCACGCACCTCGAACGCTCGCTGCCCCAGCCGCTGCTCCGCGCCGGCGTGGGCACGGATGAGGAAGGGCGGCCCGTGAACCGGAAAGGCAACGTCGTCTACGAGAACGTCCGGGCAGCCGGCACGGTCCGCGCGGGGTGGGAGGCCGCCGCCGCAGGGCTGGGCGCCGCGGCCGTGGACGGCTGGCGGGCCGGCGAACGGGCCGCGGCGGAGGCAGCGGGCGTAGCGGGCGATGCCCCCAGCAGCGAAAGCCGGCAGTCGTGAGAGGTCGGGCGTTCGCCTGGCTCAACCTGAGCTACCGTTTCGGGCTGCACTTGCTGCGCCTGCCGGCCCGGCCGCTGCGCGGCGGCCGCGACGCCGCCCGGTTCCTGGCCGCCGTCGTCCCGGAAGGGTATGTGCCCCTCGAGCCGGACGAGCGGGACACCTTCCCGCCGCTCATGGGCTGCATCAGTTGCGGCCTCTGCTCGCTGGCCTGCCCGGCGCTGCGCGAGGCGCCCTCGAGCGCCTGGGCCGAGGCCTGGACCTTCGTGGTGGGAAGCTCGCGCTCGCTGGACCGCGCACCGCTCGTGGCCGCGGGGCCGCAGGCCTGCACCCGCTGCACTGAGTGCGACGCGATGTGCCCGACCGGCGTCCCCATCACACGCCTCGCCGCCATGCTCGAGCGGCTTGCCGGCGCGGCAGCAGCCGCGTCTGGCTTAGCGCCAGCCGTGCCCCCCCTGGCGTAACCGCTTGACACGCCGTCCATTCCGCATCACTTTCCCGCGCGTTCCGGCCGCCACCTGTTTGTCGGATTCGGCCTCGGACCATGCGAACCAGCCAGGAGCCCGCGCCACGACGCGCCAGGCAGCGTCCGACCGCCTGCCCGGACCGCAAGCGCGTTGTTGCCCCTCTACCCCTCCTCCTGCTGACCTTGAGCGCACCTCTGGACCCTCAGACTCCGCCACCCGAGCGGCCGCGCGCGCGCGATATCGGCCTGGTCGTCGGCATCCTGCCCACCGGCCCGCTAAACGCCATTACCGATGTACCGGGTGTCCGGGTCGGGCAGGTTACGGTGGCCAGAGGCGATTCCATCCGCACTGGCGTGACGGCAGTCCTGCCGCACGGCGGCAACGTGTTCCGGGAACGGGTGCCGGCCGCGATCCACGCCGGCAACGCGTTCGGCAAGCTGGTGGGTTTCACGCAGGTCCAGGAGCTGGGCGAGCTCGAGACGCCCGTGCTGCTGACCTGCACCCTCTGCGTCTGGACGGCTGCGGACGCGCTGGTCGAATGGCTGCTCCGGCAAGCCGACATGGCAAACGTCCGCTCCATCAACCCGGTGGTCGGCGAGACCAACGACGGATTCCTGAACGACATCCGCACACGGCCCCTACAGGCCGCGCACGTGGTACAGGCGCTCGAGTCCGCGACGGGCGGACCGGTAGCGGAGGGCGCCGTGGGCGCAGGGACCGGGACCATCGCCTTCGGCTGGAAGGGAGGGATCGGAACCAGCTCGCGCCGGCTGCCGCAGCAGCTCGGCGGATACACTGTCGGGGTGCTGGTGCAGAGCAATTACGGCGGCGTGCTGACCATGAACGGCGCACCAGTAGGGCGGGAGCTGGCGCGGTACGCGTTTCGGGAAGCGCTGCAGTCCAACGCTCCGGAAGGGTGGGACGAGGGGCAGGGCAGCGTCATGGTGGTGGTGGCCACGGACGCGCCGCTGGAGGCCCGCAACCTCGAGCGGCTGGCGCGGCGGGCGCTCGTCGGCGTGGCGCGTACGGGCTCGAGCATGAGCAACGGCTCGGGCGATTACGTGATCGCCTTCTCGGCTGCCGAGTCGGTGCGGCGCCGGGAAAGCGAGGCGGCCCGTGCGATCCAGGACCTGCCCAACGAGGCGATGTCGCCGCTCTTCCAGGCGGCGGCCGAAGCTACCGAGGAGGCAGTGTACAACTCGATGCTGCGCGCGACCACGACCCGGGGCCACCGTGGCGTCGTGGAAGCCCTGCCACTCGAGCGGACAGTGGAGATCCTGAGGAAGTACAATGTGTTGCACTGGGACCGGAGCCTGGCGCCAGGGCGCCGCGGCAGCAAGTGACGGGCCGCGTCGGCGGCGCGTCTGCCGGCCACACCCACGGGGGTACGCGTGAGAGCGGGAGCCAGGACGACGGCGGATAGAGCGGCGGCCAGGTTGAGGGGCGCGGGCACAGGCGCCGGCGCTGGCGAGGAAATCATGGGCGCCGTAGCCCTCGCCAGGAGTACTCCTCCCACCGGCACGGATTTCTACGGCATTGTCGCGGGACATTTCGAGCGCGCGGCGGACCGGCTGGAATTGGAGTCGGGGTTCCGGCAGATCCTGATCCGGCCCAAGCGTCAGCTCGTGGTGGCGATCCCCGTGCGCCGGGACGATGGCAGCTACCGCGTCTACGAGGGCTACCGCGTTAACCACAACGTGGCGCGCGGCCCGGCCAAGGGCGGGATCCGCTTCCACCCGGCCGTCACTCTGGACGAGGTCAAGGCGCTGGCCACGCTCATGACCTGGAAATGTGGGGTGGTCGACCTCCCCTTCGGCGGCGGCAAGGGTGGGGTGGCCGTGAACACGAAGGAGCTGTCGAGCCGCGAGTTGGAGGCGGTGACCCGACGCTACACTACCGAGATTGCCATCATGATCGGGCCGCAGACGGACATCCCGGCGCCGGACATGTACACGGACGAGCGCGTGATGGCCTGGATAATGGACACCTACGC
>JACQVE010000313.1 GCA_016209965.1 Gemmatimonadota bacterium
CGCTGCCAGGCCTGCCAGACGGTCGCGGAAAATGACCAGGCCGTGCCACTCGCCGAAGAATGTGGACCACCAACGAAAGCCCGCGTAACCCGCGTCGTAGAGCCGTCGAGATATCGCCTGGGTCGTCTCGCGGCTAAGCGCCGCGACCTGGTCCGGCGGCGTGTCCAGCTCCGCCACGGTCGGCGGGTCGCAGAGATCGACGATCTCCGCGAATACGCTCTCCGGGAGCTGCACCGAGCTGAGCGCGTAACGGTGGCCTAGCTCGAACAGGTCCTCATCCGCGAGCGGCTGATTGCGCAGATCCTGCAGCTTCTCCCCGATGGCGTGCTCCGGGGTCTCGGCCAGATACAGGATCCCCTGCGGCGAGTCGCGCAGGTCGAAGCGCCCGTGACCCTGAAACGGCGGGAGGTGGGAGGGCGAGAAGGGCTCGCCCTCAGGCGCGTCGGGATCCCAGGGAAAAACCCGCCACGCGGGGCGCGGTACGATGCTCAACCGTGCGCGCCGCTCTTGAGCACTCGCACCGCCGCGATAACGGCCGGCAGGTCGCCGGCGCGCAGCGCGACCAGTGGGGTGCGGCCCCCGAGGTTGACATTCGGGCCCGAGAGCCACTTGGGAATCCGGCCAGGGTTCAGGTAGCCATCGAGCATCTCGATAACCGCATCCAGGCCGGCCAGCCGATCGCTGTTCTCCTCGTCCGGCACCTGCCCGCGCCGCCACCGCGCCACTTGCGCAGGGTCCACACCCAGCGCACGCGCGACCTGGGCGTCGGAGTCGAACACCCGCCGGGCCGAATCCAGCCGAAGGTTCACGAACTCGAGCGCGCGGGCTGCCGAGCCTCGCCGTCTGCGACGTGTCCGCCGCTCAGGCGACCTCTGCGGGTTCGGTTCGGCGCTGGCCATCGGATCCTCCGCCTTGCAGTCTACGCAATGAAATGTATTGCGAGACTCGGGCCGGCACAAGCGCCATGGCCGGCCTGGCATGTTGCTCACGTCAAAGACGTAGAGCTTGCCCGCAATGGTGGAGAGGTAGACGACGTCGCCCACGGGCCAGAAAACCAGTGCGGGACGCGCTCGCCTCAGAAGAGCCGTTCGACCCAGGGCACAGGGAACGCTTCCGAAGTGACGATGCGCTCTGAATCCGGGTGGAGGGGGTTGATGAGCACATTGCGGCCGATTGGGCGGCTCGCAACCGCGGGGACGATCAGGACGGCGCTCCTCGCCTGCTCGAGCCACCCATCGCCGAACCGCAGCGCCTCGGGTGAGTCCTTCGCATCCCAGCCCGGCAACTCGGCCGGGTCAAGAACCTCGATCAGATCGTCGGGGATATTGATCCGGACCGCGTGATGTGGGCCGGGAAGCGTGCGCGGCCGGAGCGCGTGGGCGAGGATCTCGAGGACCGCCCCCGCGAAGGTATCGGAGGCATAAATCACCAGGCGGCCGGGCCAGTTCCACCTGCCACCCCTCAGCATCGCCCCAGTGCCGTCGTAGACGGCGTGCCGCGCCTTCGCGATGCGCCAGGCGACGGCCATCAGACCGGGAGTGAATACTCCAGCCTGAAAAGCAGCTCCTCGACCTGGCGAGTGCCCAGGTCACTCCTCGCGAGATCCACGGGGCGCTCACCGCCGAGCTGCGGCTGTCGGGACGTCAGGAACTCGTGGGCCAGAGCCGGATCCTCCCACACCTCCTCGGCGAGTGCGGCCATGCGGGCCAGACGCTCGAGGCGCTGGCTCTCCTCCGGATTCAACCGCTTGCGCCGACGTTGCAGCGTGGTCTTGGGGACTATGCGATACTTGAGCTCGCTCGCCTCCGGCCCCTCCCCGATAATGTGATGTACGGCTCGATCCAAAGCCTCGACCGGAAGCCCATTCTCGACAGCCTCGCGCAGTTCGTCCAGCGTGCGGATGCGCCGCCGCAGCGTCCGCTCGCCGCCCATGATCCTTGCCACGGCCGGCGCCCTGATGCTCATGTGGCCTCCTCATTCCATATGGCCCCAATTTAGTGACCATGTGGATCGGAATCAATACCACAGGGCGACCGCGGCGACCGCGGCGCGGGTTGCATCTGCCAGGGGCCCAGAGCGCAAACGATAACCGGCCTCAAGGCGTCGGCGCACCCACCAGCTTCGCCACCCAGAGGCCGGTGTTGATGTCGCTGGCCAAGACGTGGCCGTTGTGCGGGATGGCGCTCCAGGCCAGCGCCACGTTGGGCCGGTAGCCTGCGAGCGAGCCGGTGTAGAGGCTGCCGATCACGCGCGCCTGCTCGCGCAGCTCGCCGCGCAGCTCGCCGCTCACGTCCAGCACGCGCACGCCGCCGTCGTACGCGCCGATATAGAGCAGCCCGTCCTCCGCCCACAGGTTGTGCGCGCCGAACTCGACCGGATCGTACTGCGCGACCTTGCGCGGGCGCTCGAGGTCGCTCACGTCCACGACGTGCACCAGCCCGCGCGTGGTGAAGCGCTCGCGGCTGGCCAGGTCCACGGTGCCGGGATAGGACTCGTCGGCCAGGAAGACGTAGCGGCCGTGGCGGAAGACGGAGTGCGAGCCGGCCATGAAGCCGGGCGGGTAGAGCTCGGCGTGGCTGTACTTGAGCTGGCTGACCAGCCGGGGGGCGCTGATCGAGCCGCCCTTGATCCCGTGGCCCACGTCCAGGATGACCAGGCCGTCCTTCCAGTACGCCAGGTAAGCCAGCCCGTCCTGGACGTAAACGTCGTGCAGGTAGCGCTCGGGCGTGACGTTCAGGAACTCGACGGCGTAAGGGCCCGAGGTCTCGCGCGGGATCTCCCAGCGCGCGACCTGGCGGGGCGCGCGCGGGTCGGAAAAATCGATGATGCGGAGCGAGCCGGTCGCGTCATCGGTGGCGAAGACGTAGTGCTGGTAGATGAAGGCACTGTGCACGCCGCCGCTGATCCCCTCCGTGTACTCGGAGACGATCCGGGGGTGGCGGGCGTCGGTGGCGTCGAAGAAGACCAGGCCGTTCCTGCGGCTGCTCGCGCCCTCGCGGCTGAGCACGCCGATGCGCCCGTCGGGCGTGGTGCTCACGTCGTTGATCAGGCGCGCGTCCACGACCAGAGAGTCGGCCAGGCCGGGCGCCGCGGGGTTGCTCACGTCAAAGACGTAGACCGTGCCCGCGATGGTGGAGACGTAGACGACGTCGCCCACCGGCCACAGCTCGGCCGCCTGCACGCCCGGCGGCAGGGGCGCATGGGCCACGGCCTCCAGGCGCCGCGGGTCGGTGCGCGGCAACACCCGGATGGCGGCCGAGGCGGCGACGCCGCCCACGGAGGCGACCACGGGGTAGAGCCCGGGCCGGCTGGCGACGAAGCGCCCGTCCGGCTCTAGGCTCGCGCCCGGCCCGGCGACGCTCCAGCGCGCTGGCACGTCGCGCACGGCTTCGCCCGCGGCGTCGCGCGCGGTAGCGGCAAGGGCGACGACGTCGCCCACGCGGGCCGGCGCGGCCGGCACGCTCACGGCCAGCGACCGCACCGGGTTGGCGCGCACGGTCACGGTTGTCTCGGCGGTGAGCGCACCCGCCTGCGCGGCAATATGCGCGCGGCCAGGGGCCAGCGCCCGCACAAGCCCGGCGGGCGAGACCTCCGCGATCCGCGCGTCGAGCGAGCGCCAGGTCACGGGTGGCGCGCGCACCGGGTCGCCGATCTCCGTGGCGGCGGCGGCCTCGAGCTGCAGCGTCGCCGCGACCACCGCGCGGGTGCCCTCGGGCGCCTCGATGCTCAACCGGGCGGGCGGCCGCTCGGCGATCTCGAGCACGCCGATCCCGACCTTCCCACCAGCAATGGCCAGCACATACGCCTGGCCTGGACGGTAGGTGGTCACGCGGCCCAGCGTGTCCGCGCCGGCAATGTCGAAGGGGGTGGCCAGCCAGTGGACGCCGGCGCCGGGCATCTCCTTGCCGGCGGCGTCGCGGACGACGGCCCTGAACTGCGTTTTCTCGCCGGCCGTCACGGCGGCGCGGGCCGGGAGCACCTCCACGGCGCCGGCCTGCTGCGCGGAAAGCGGGGCGGCGGAGAGGAGCGCGAGCAGGAGCGGCACGGCCAGGGGGGCCAGCGTGGCGGGCGTGCGGGGACAGGTGCGCATGCGAGCCTCCAGAATTTCGGTCCGGGAGCGGCGAAGCCTAGGCGAGCGAGTTGCCACGGTCAAGCCGGGGCGGTGCCGCACGCTGGGGCGAAACGTCAGGTGCCGCCGACGGCCGTTTCCGTCAACCGGCATTGACATTCGGCAACGCTTATATACATTTGATTCTTGCGTATTTGGCATTGCTGGATGTCCGCGGGCGGAGACCCTCACCCGCGGGTTGAAAAGAGCCGGTAGACCTCGCCTAAGGTGAGGATCTCGGGCTCGCTCGCGCGCGCGGCGGCTCTGGGAATCGCCGGTTCGAGCACGCTCAGGCAGCTCGCCGCAAACGTGGTCCTGGACGGAATGGAGTGCCTATGCGAGTAGCTTCAAGCCCGGCGAGCACGCTTTACCACCCGCTGGACACGGCGCTGGGCCGGCCCGCGGCTCTGCGAGTTCTGCGCGTCCTGTGCGTGCACGGGGGCGAACTCTCGACCACGTCGCTGGCCGCGCGGGCGGGACTCACGCGTGCGGGTGCCTGGCAGGCGCTCACGAAGCTGGTCGAGCTGGGCGTGGTCGAGGTGGTCGGGCAAGGCCGGGCTGTGTCGTATCGCCTGAACCGCCGCCATCCTCTCGCCCGACCGTTGGAAGAGCTGTTTCTTGCGGAAGCCGCGCGCGTTGACAGCCTCTTCGAGCATGTCCGGCAGATGGCCGAAGAATTCGAGCCGCAGCCGCGGGCGGTCTGGCTGCTGGGCAGCGTGGCGCGGCACCAGGACCGCGCTGATAGCGACGTCGACCTGATAGTGGTGGGGAGCCATGCGGCGGTCCGGCGGCAGGCAGAGGTGTTGCGGGAATCGCTCCTCAAGCTCACGGCGGACTGGGCCGTTCGCCCGTCGGTGATTTCGATCACCTCCGAGGACGCGAGACGGCACCTGGCCGAGGACAGTCGGTTCTGGAGGAACCTCGAGCGGGACGCCGTCGTCCTGTTCGGCTGCACGCCCCGGGAAGTGCTCCATGGTTAAGCGGAGGGCGTGGAAAAGGGTCGACCGCGCACAGTGGATGGAGCGCCGGAGGAACGCACAGGATTATCTCCAGGCTGCCCGGGACCTGCTGGCGCTGACGCCGGCGGGTGGCAACGGGAATCCCATCATGTCCCAGGCGCTTCTGGCCGTGATCGCCTGCGCGGACGCGCTCACCATCAAGTTCGCGGGGATCCAGAACACGCAGGATCACCGGGCGGCCGTGGCGGCGCTCAAGCAGGTGCTGGGGCAGCGGGCCGATCCCTCGCAGTTGGCCCGGCTGGAGCGGATGATGGCCAGCAAGGACGACATCCAATACGACCACCGCACGGCCACCATTGAGGAGGCCCGGGACTTCGTTGCGCAGGCGGAGCGCTTCGCGCTCTGGGCCGAGCGGGAACTAGCGCGCCCGTGAGGCGACGTGCCGGCGCTGGGCCGGCGGGCTGCCGAGGCAGGCGACCGCGGACCTGTGGCTCGCGAACCTCTTGACCGTCGGCGAGGTCCATGAACCCCGTCCGTCTTCTGCTCACCGGCCGTCCCGGCTGTGGGAAGACGAGCGTGATCCTGCGCACGCTGGAGCTCCTCGGGCGCGCCGCAGCCGGGTTCTACACCGAGGAGGTGCGGGACGCGCGCGGGCGGCGCGTGGGCTTCGACGTGGTGGCGCTGGATGGGGCGCGCGGGCCGCTGGCGCGCATCGGCTCGGACGGGCTGCGGGTCGGGAAATACGGCGTGGCCGTGGAATCCTTCGAGGCGGTGGGCGTGAGCGCGCTGGAGCGGGGGCTCGAGAACCCGCGGCTGCTCCTGGTAGTGGACGAGCTGGGCAAGATGGAGTTCCTGAGCCAGAAGTTCGTGAAGCTGCTGCCCCGGGTTTTCGCCGCGCCCAACCCCCTTCTGGGGACCATCCTCTCGCGGCCGCATCCAATCGCGGACCCGTGGCGCCGTGCGCCGGGCGTGGAGCTGGTCACGGTCACCACGGAGAATCGCGAGGCACTGCCGGAAGCGCTGGCAGCGAAGTTCAGAGAATAAGGGGGAAACGGGACAGGAAAGGAGCACGCGTTCTATCGGGGCGGCGGCCGGGCGGGTGGTGGTGACCGGGTTTGGACGCCACCGGCGCATAGCCCAAGGGGGCGCTGGTGCTGCCATGGTAGCCGAGCCCTCTGTGCGCGTGCGCGGGGTGCATTGCGAGAGCCGGGGGACCGGCCCGATTGGCCATGGCGCTGCCCTGCCACGGCGCCCAACTTTCCTCCCCGGGGTGGTTTCGCGGGGCGCCTACGAGCCCATAGATTGTCGCGCGAGGCGACCAGTGGGGAGGACGCCTCGAAGGCATCTCGAGCGGACCCACGCAGATTTCCGGAACAACGATGGCTTCACCAAGCCAGATGTCGGTGTTCGACAGCGCGCCCGCCGAGCACCCTTGCGCTCTGCTCGGCGAGCGGGAGCCTCTTTACCAGACCCGCTGGGGCGCCGCCATCGCTGGGGATTCGCTCGAGCTCATGGGCACGCTGCCAGCCGAGTCGGTAAACCTGGTCCTGACATCGCCGCCGTACGCGCTGGAGTTCCAGAAAGAGTACGGCAACGTGGAAAAGGGGGATTACGTGGGGTGGTTTCTCCCCTTTGCGCGCGAGATCAAGAGAATCCTGAAGCCGGACGGCAGTTTCGTCTTGAACATTGGCGGCAGCTACAACCTTGGGGCTCCAACCCGCTCGCTGTATCACTTCAAGCTGCTGGTTGCGCTCGTCGAGGAGATCGGGTTCTATCTGGCGCAGGAGTGCTTCTGGTACAATCCGGCGAAGCTACCCGCGCCGGCCGAGTGGGTGAACGTTCAGCGGGTGCGCATCAAGGATTCCGTGGAGTACGTCTGGTGGCTTGCCCGAAGTACGTCTCCCAAGGCGGACAACCGCGATGTGCTGGTCCCTTACAGCAAGGACATGAAGCGCCTCATCCAGCGAGGGCTGCGCGAGACGGTTCGCCCCAGCGGCCACGTCATCACGGAGAAGTTTACCACGAATCGCGGCGGCTCGATCCCCCCCAACCTCATCTACTGGGGGAACAATGACAGCAACTCCGATTTCATGAAGGCCTGCGAAGCGGCCGGGGTCAAGCCACATCCGGCCCGCTTCCCAGCCGTCCTGCCCGAGTTCTTCATCCGCTTGCTCACTGATTCTGGCGACCTGGTGCTGGACCCCTTCGCAGGCAGCAACACGACGGGGAGGGTTGCGGAGGATCTGGGAAGGCGGTGGCTCGGCTTCGAGCTGGATGAGGATTACCTGCGCATTTCCGGCTTGCGATTCGGCCTCGAGCTGCTCCGACCGAAGCGGGGATGACGGAGCGCGAATTCCTCGACGTGGTGGCGCGTCTGTATGGCCAGAGCTGGCCTGCCCCCCTCCATTTGCTGCAGGGCGCGGAACGAGTCGATCAAGGCATCCCGCTTGGAATCGCCGCCAAAGAGGCGCGCACCACTCCCCGCCGGCTGAAGCAGGTTGTTGAAGCGCGGCAGCGGCTCAGGGCAGTACTGGGCCTCAGCCCTCAGGAGATCGAAGCGCCCTCCCGGCAGCGGGCGATAGGCACGCTCGGCCAACTGCTCCTGGGCCGGGCGGCCGAGATCGCGTTCGAGAACATCTACGCCGAGGAGATGAAAACCCACGAACTGGAGCTGCGCGATCTCCGCGAGTCGCGGACGGATACCGACTATCGACTCTACAACGCCAGGGGGAAGCCCGTCTACCGGATCAACATCAAGTTTCACGGAGCCTTGTTCCAGCGCGCCCCCGAGCTTGTCGGTCTCGATCCGGAAGACTGTTTTGCCCTAGCCACGTACAAGATCTATGGCGCGCTTCGCAAGCAGCAAGACGAGGGCTTACCCTATCTCTTCGCAGTCGTGGGCGTGCGCAGCCTTTCCGGCGAGAATGTGGGCGCCGAGATTCCCAGCCCCTTCGTCGACGCCGTAGCCTACATGTACCAGGCGCCATATGCCCGGAACAAGCGCGACTTCGAAGACCATGTGATCACCCGGCTCGTTCAGGACGAGGCTCCCGTTTTCGAGCAGACCTACGAGCGGATCCGGCACGCCGATTGGTTTATCCTCTCGGCCCGGCGTGCTGACAGGCTCGTCCGTGAACGGTTTTATGACCGCGTCTTCGCGCTGCGGATTCCTCGCTTTGCCCAGCAGTTCCGTGCCGCCGAGCTGGACATGCACTTCTCTCTTTCTGAGGACCTGACGCCGTTGAGAAGTTTCCTGAGCATGCTGCGGGAGGCCGGACAGGCGAAGGTCGTTACACTGATCGAGCGTGGAGACTTCTAGAGAGCTCGCGTCAAGCAGAATGGCATCCGCGGCCCAGACCCCTCACTCCCGCAGATAGAGTAGCCGTCCTCCTCGCGCCGCCCTCCGTTCGATCGTGCCGACCATTTCCCTGCGCCACTCGAAGTCTTCGGGAGTCGTCACAATGATATCCTTGGGTACACGGATGTCATGGAGCGCGACCCCGATCTCGACCGCCTTCTCGCGGCGCGATCCCCGGACAGGCATGACGACGAGCAGGTCGACGTCGCTGTCAGGCCCTGCATCGCCGCCGGCGTAGGAGCCGAAGAGAAGGATCCGCTCGGGGGCAAAACGCTCTACGATCCGCCGAACCATCTCCTCAAGCAGCGGCTCGATGCCGCGTGGCGCGACACGCCGCTTGCTAGTCATGCGGTGACTCCACTCTCTCGATGTGCTCGAGCAGGAATATCCACAGTTCCGCGCCGGAGCCCACCTCCGGGTCGACAAGTGGAAGTGCCCGCCGAATCTGCCCGCGCAGCGCCGCATCGGCCTTGGCGCGCTGGTAGAGCTCCCGCCATTCCTCGGTGCTCCCGGTCCCGAGCACGTCCACCAGCTCGTGAAAGCCGGGGCGTGTGGTGATTCGCGGCGCGCGCATTTTCTAACTGCCATCTGTTCCGGCACCGGGCGGGGTCTGACCGCCCGGGGCTCGTAGATCTCGCACCTCGGCCGACGCCAGGAACTCCTCGATCCGGGTCGCCACCTCTCCCTCCATCTCCAGGAGCAGCAGCTGGCGGGCAAGGTCCTGGCATCGTGCCGAGACATACGCCCAATCGCGGTATCGAGGCTCGAGCCCCCGGAACGTTTCGAGGTCCATGTGTTCCAGGTCGAGCGGACCTGCAGTTGTCACCTCCGCCAGGCGCGTAATGCACGACTGGTTCCCGGAGCCCGGGTAGAGGACGTTGAGGAAGCGCAGCGCCTCGAGGGCCCGCGCATCTCCGAGCTTGTCCGCGAGGGCGGCGACGTCCAGGAAATCACGAGTCGCCTGCCGGGCAATGCACAGGTATGCCTTAATGCGCAGGGTCTCCTCTGCCGTAGGAATGACGAGGCCCTGGACCGTCTCGAGCTCGAACGTGACCGGGCGTTCAAGCTGACGCACGCCCAGGCGCACCCCATGCCGTTCGCCCAGCAACGCCAGGGGAGGCCGTTCGCGGTTGAGGTGCCACGCTTCCCACGTATGCAATTCTTGCTTCACAAGCTCGAACCGGTTGCGCAGCAGGGGCGTGACCTGGTCGACATGCCGATGGTGCGGCCGCGGCGCTTGCTGGTGGCGGCCAGGTTGTGGTAGCGGCGGTGCTCGCGCCGGCTCATCCCCCGGCCGTCGTCGAGAACGGTCAGCAGCGCGTCCGCCGGGCTGGTCTGGAGCTGCACCAGCGTCGCCCCCGAATCCAGCGCGTTGGCGATCGTCTCGGTGAGGATCGTCTCCTCGAGCGACTCCGGGTAGGCGTCCCGCAGGTCCTCGAGGAGATGAAGCAGGTCTACCCGGGTTTCACCCAAAGGCGGTCTCCCCTGCGTTCTCGTGCGTGGAGCGGTTTCTCATTATAGCCGGTTGCGGTCACACCAGCAGCAATTGTGATCTGGACGTGCTCGCTACGGGAAGAGGCCTTGCCAAGGAGCCGCTGGGGCCGCCGCACAGCAACTTGCCGGCCGAGAATATCCAGCTCAGCAGCGGACGCGGACTCTCTACGTGCTCGGCGTCCCGGAGCGGCGCGAGGGGTAGCGGGGGATCCGCTGAAGAATCTCAGCTTCCTCCTTCTGCGCGTGGTATAGCTCCCACCGAACCTGCAGGTTCATCCAGAACCCCGTCGAGGTTCCCAAGTACTGTGCCAGGCGAAGGGCTGTACCCGGCGTAATGCCCCGGCGCCCGTTCACGATCTCGTTCACCCTCTGGTAGGGCACATGGATGGCATCGGCGAGCTCGCGCTGCGTCAGCCCCATGGGCTCAAGGAACTCCTCCAGGAGCATCTGGCCAGGGTGCGTCGGCGCACGGTGTGTAGGCACTCGAACCACAGGTCACCTCAATGATAGTCGACCACTTCGACATCTTCCGGGCCGGTCTCGGTCCATTTGAAACAGATCCGGTATCGCTCGTTGATTCGGATACAATGCTGCCCTCTGCGATCTCCCTTGAGGCCCTCGAGTCTGTTGCCCGGCAGGATGCGCAAGTCCCCGAGCGATTCGGCCGAATCGAGGGCGTCCAGCTTCTTCGCTCCTTGACGCCAGAGCGGCTGCGGTAGCGCCTTCCGTGCCGCCTTCGTGGGTCTGCCGTAGAACAGATCCTCGGTGCCGGCGTCGCGGAAGCTGCGGATCATCTTAGCATGATAGCCGTCATCCCATGCTATGACAATCCCTTTCCTCCGCGGGCTCGAGTGCGTAGCTTGGGTCGTTAACCCGTCAGGCTGCCGGCCGATCGGAACGCGGGCGAGGGTGGGTGGGTGTGGGGGTACTTCGACGGCGCGGGCAAGGTCAAGATCGCGGTGAGCGGCAAGGGCGCGTCGTGCGCCTTCTGCCACCGGAGCGGGATCGATTACACGCGCATGAACGACGGGCATCCGTAGGAGGAGGCGATCATGCGTAACGGTCTTGTTCTGACGCTGGCGTGTGCGTGCATCGCTCTCACGGGCGACGCCGCCCGCGCGCAGCGCGCCGCGCCCAACTCCGAGGTGTGGGTGGTCGACCAGTCGGACACGAAGGGGAAGAACTATGGGAGCGGCCGGCTGGCGGCCGTCATGCGGCTGAGCAACGTGGACGACCAGGGGGTGGAGAAGGCCGACGCGCACGCCGTGCGCGTGCGCCGGCGCTAGCGCGCAGTTTCGCCCATCGTCCAAAGGGTTCACCACAGAGAGCGCGGAGGGCGCAGAGGCGGCAGCGACTGGCCAGCCGGGGTGTATCTCCGCGGCCTCCGCGCATCTGGAC
>JACQVE010000314.1 GCA_016209965.1 Gemmatimonadota bacterium
AAGATGTTTTCCGCGACCTCGTAAACGCCCACCACGCGGAACGGCCTGCCATTGATGCGGACCTGCCGGCCGATGGGGTCAAGGGAGCCGAACAGGGTATGGGCCAGCGGTTTCGAGATCACAACCACCGGGCGGGAAGCACGCACGTCCGCCGGCGTGAAGTCGTGGCCGGCCACGAACGCGCCGATGCTGAACTGGGCCCAGCCGGCATCATCGGCGGAGACCTGTACGTCCAGGATAGGCTCGCCTCTGCCCACGTCGAAGTCCGCCGTCAGGTCGAAGTCGATGATGGCCGCGTGCACCTTGTCGAGGCCTGCAATCCGTCGCGCCTCGGCCACGGCGATGGGCGGGTTGTCGCCCCAGGGCGGGCTGTGGTCGTCCACCTCGCGGGCCTCGAGCCAGTTGAAGCGCGCCACAACGAAATTCTGCGGCCCCGCCGCCTCGATGCCGCTGAGCACGTCGGAGCGGATCCCCGTGACCATCGCGCTCATGGCCATGACCGTGGCCACACCCACGACAATGCCCAGGACGGTCAGCGCTGTGCGGAACTTGTTGGCGCGAAGCTGGTCCAGTGCCAGGACCACGCCCTCGCTGAGGCTGGCCAGGCGCATGGTCCGCTACTCGTGGCGCAAGGCGACGATGGGGTCCATGGCTGCGGCGCGCGCGGCGGGGTAGAGCCCGGCCAGCACGCCGACGCCGACGCCCAGGAGCGCAGCGGCGCCGATCCAGTGCAGCGCAATGGCGGCGGGCAGCGGCGAGGCGGCGCGCACGAGCTGGGCGAGCCCGACGCCCAACAGGATTCCGATCATGGCGCCCAGGCCGGAGAGGGTGGCCGACTCGATCAGCACCTGGAGCAGGATATCGCGGCGTCGGGCGCCCAGCGCCTTACGCACGCCGATCTCGCGCGTTCGCTCCGCGACCGAGACCAGCATGATGTTCATGATGACCATCCCGCCCACCACCAGAGCGATGGCTACCAGCCCCGGGAACGCGACGTACAGGATGCGGCTGATCCGCGTCCAGAAGCTCATGCTGTCTTCCGCCGTCTCGATCTCGAAATCGTTGGACTCGCCCGGGCGCAGCCGGTGCCGGGCCCGCATGATGGACTCCGCCGCTAACAGCGCGCGCGCCATGCCCTGGGCGTCCGTGGCGCGGATCAGGATCTCGTCAATGATGCGGTGCGGGTTCACCATCCGGGAAATCGCGGAGCGGGCTGGCGCAACGGCGCGGTTGTCCAGCGACATGCCGAAGAGGCTGCCCTGCTTCTCCAGCACACCGATCACGCGGAAGGACGAGCCCTTGATGCGCACCATGCGGCCGATCGGGTCGAGGGCGCCAAATAGCTTCTCCGCTGCTTCGTGGCCCAGCACCACGGCGGCTGCACCCAACTCGTCCTCCGGGCCCGTGAAGAGGCGGCCCCGGCCAACCTCGTATTCGCGGATCCGGAAGTAATCGGCCGTGGCGCCGGTCAGCCAGACATTCTCGACTTCCGTGCCGTCCGCGGCCTCGATGCGGCCGCCCGCATCGCTCGACGCGGCAACCAGTGCGGGGACCCCCAACTGCTGCCGGACAGCGGCCAGATCATCGAACGTCAGGCGCGGGCGCCGGCGCATCTGGCGCCACTCGGCGGAAGAGGTGCTGAACCAGACGGAGGGGCGGCGCCGCACGGTGACCGTATTCAGCCCGTAGACGGTGCGAGCGAAGTCCTGCTTCATGTAGCGGTCGAGCCCCTCCACCACGCTCACCACGGTCATGAGGAACATCACGCCGATGAGCACGCCGATGAGGGAGAAAAAGCTCTTCAGCTTCTGGGCTCGGATCTGGGCAAGGGCGAGGCGGACGCCTTCCAGCAGGGGCATGGGTCAGAGCGCTACGGCCGCCTGCGCGATGTCGCTCGCGATTACCCCATCGCGCAAGGTCACCGCGCGGTGAGCGTGCGCCGCGATGTCCCGCTCGTGGGTCACCAGGATGATGGTCTGGCCGTCGCCGTGGAGCTGGTCGAACACGGCCATGATCTCCGAGCTGGTCTGGCTGTCCAGGTTCCCGGTGGGCTCGTCCGCCAGCAGGATCGCGGGCGTGTTCACCAGCGCCCGGGCAATCGCCACCCGCTGCCGCTGCCCGCCGGACAGCTCGGCCGGCCTGTGACCCATGCGGTCGCCGAGGCCGACGCGCTCGAGCATGGCCTCCGCCCGCGCGCGCCGCTCCCGCGCCGGCACGCCGCCATAGATCAGGGGCAGCTCGATATTGTGCAGCGCGGTCGCCCGCGGCAGCAGATTGAAGGTCTGGAAAACGAAGCCCACCTCGCGGTTGCGGATCCGGGCCAGCTCGTCATCGCGCAGCCCGGAGACCGGCTCGCCGTCCAGCCAATACTCGCCCGCCGTAGGCGTGTCCAGGCAGCCGATCAGGTTCATGAGGGTGGACTTGCCGGAGCCGGATGGTCCCATGACGGCAAGGTACTCGTTCCGTTGGACGACCAGGTCGATTCCCTGCAGCGCGTGCACCACCTCGGCGCCCAGAACGTAGTCCTTACGGAGCCCCTCCGTCTGAATGACGGGATGGCCATTCGTCATCGCCTTCGTGCTCATTTCGTTGACTCCGATTTGCGCCGCTTGGACGCCTTTTCTACATCCTGTCTTACCGGTTTCCCGTCCTCGAGGCTGCGGATCGCCTCGTAGGGACCGGCCACGACTGAGTCCCCCTCTGCCAGCCCTTTCAGCACTTCGAAGTGCTCGGGCCCGGCAACGCCGACCTCGACGGGGACGAAATGGGCTTTGCCCTTGCGTACCACGAAGGCTCCTTCCTGGTCCCGCTTCTCCTCCTCCCCCGCCTTCTCGGCCGCGGCCTTTGCCTCGCGACCTTCCTGCGGCAGCGGCTCGGCTGCAGGCTGCTCGCGCAAGGTGAGCGCGATGATGGGGATGGCCAGGGTGCTCTTCCGCGTGTCGGTCACGATCTCGGCCGTAGCGGAGAGATCCGGCCGCAGCGTGGCCGGTGGGCGGTCCAGCTCGAGCACGACCTCGAAGTCTACCGCCTGCGCCTGCCCACCCTGGCCGAAGGCGGGGCTGGCGGAGGGCGGGCGCAGCGCGCTGTGGCCGATGCGGGTCACGCGTCCCGCGAAGGTGTCGCGCGGGAACGCATCGATCTCGATCCGCGCGCTGTCGCCCAGCCGGAGCTCCGGGACGTCCGTTTCGTCCACCTGGATGACCGCTTCAATGACCGAGAGGTTGCTGATGGTGAGGAGCAGGCTGCCCGGGTTGTTCATGGTCCCGATGATGGCCATCTCCCCCTCTTCCACATTGCGCCGCGTCACGATTCCATCCATAGGCGCGCGGATCGTGGTCTTTGCGAGCTGATCTTCGGCTTCCCGCAGCGCCGCCCGCGCTTGCTCCACGCCGAAGCGGGCGGCTTCCAGCAGCGCGCCCTGGATCCGAACCTGCGTCTCGGCCTCCTCGAGCGCCTGCTCGCTGATCAGTGCCGCGCCGTTCTCGCGCAGCGACTTGGACCGCTCGAGCGCCTGCTCTGCTCCGAGCAGGCTGGCCCGCGCCTGCGCCTCCCGGGCCAGTGCCTCACTCACGGCAGCGCGGGCACGCAGCACGGCGGCCTCGTACTGCGAAGGATCGATGCGCAACAGGAGCTGGCCACGCCGGACCGGGTCGCCCTCCTCGACCAGCAGCTCTGTGATCCGGCCCATGATGTCGGCCTGGATATCGACCGAGCGGTGCGGCCGGATCCAGCCGCTGGCCCGCACGGTGGCGACCAGGTCGCGGCGCGTCACCGTCTCGATACGGACCGGGATGCCGCCGCGCCCGCCGCGGGCCATGCTCAGCCCGCCTACCACGCCGATGAGCACCACTGCGCCCGCGCCAATGCCGATCTTCGTCCTTCGTTTCATGGGCCGCGCTCCTGGGCGGCGAGCTTCTCCCCGACCGCGGCCTCGAGGGCGGCCAGCGCTTCATGGAACGAATAGACGGCTACCAGGTAGGCGCGATCCGCCCGCGCCTTGATGGTTTCCGCTTCCAGCAGGTCGACAAACGAGGCGGCGCCCACGCGATATCGTTCCCGAGCCAGGCGGAGCTGCTCGTCCCCCAACTCGCGATTGCGCTCGTCGAGTCCGACGGTTCGGTACGACGTGGCCAGCGTCTGCAGGGCGGCGGCCACCTCGGTCTTGAGCCGCAGTTCCTCGGCGCGCAGCCGGTGCCGCGCGTCCTGGGCGGCCACGCGCGCGCTTTCCACCTGCCGCTGGCGCGAGAAGCCCTGAAAGATCGGCAAGGAGAGCCGCAACTGGAAGGTGGGCGGCTGGCTGCTGAAGTCGAAGGGAAAGGTGTTGTTGCCGTCCAGAATCCGCTGCCGCTGGGCATCCGTGAGCACGAAGCCGGAGCAGTCCACGGGTGTGCCGGGAAGCGGCTCCCGCAACCCCGTCGAGATCTGGTTCAGCAACTCGCATTGCTCGCGCTGCCCGTCCAGGCTGAGCCGCGTCTGCTCGACCAGCGACTCAGGCTCGCCCGACTCGCGGGTGAAGCCGGACCAGCCGGCGCTCAGCTCGAGGGTCGGCAGATAGGCGCTGCGGGCCATGCGCACGCCGGCGCTGGCCGACTGCTCGAGGGCGTGCAGGGCTTCGAGCTGCGGATGACGGGAAAGGGCGCGCTGGACCAGTTCCTCCTTCGACCAGCGCGGCTCGAACACCTGGAACGCACTGGTTAGCTCGACATCCCGCTCGAGCTCCATGCCCAGTCGTTCGAGCAGCCGGAGCTTCTCCGTCTGGAGCAGGTTCTCGGCCTGCAGCAGCACCACTTCTGCTCGCCCGCGCTCGACGGCCGCCTGCTTTTCCTCGAGGGGGATGGCCGCGCCCACCGCGACCCGCGCCTGCGCCAGCTTCAGCGTCTCTTCCGCGCGCTGCAACTCCTGACGGGCCAGCGCGACACCATCCCGGGCACGCAACGCCGTCAAGTACTGCCGCGTCACGGCGGCGGCCAGGGTGAACTCCGCGGCGCGCGTCTCCGCTTCCGCCGCGCGCTGGGCGGCCCGCTCGCGGCCCAGGCGGAAGAACGTCGCCGCTCCGAGCTGGTAATTCAGCCCCAGGTAGTAATCGGAGAGGTAGTAGGCGGGCGTTTCATCGAAGCCGATGTCCTCGGCCGTGAAAATGCCGAAGCGCGGCCGACCCCTGGCCTGGTATTGCAGGCCGGTACTGGCGAAGGCGGTGGGCAGCAGCCCGCCGTACGCCTCGCGCACCCCCCAATCGGCAGAGACTTCGTTGTTCTGTTGCGAGAGGAATTCGGGGTTATGCCGTCGCGCCAGCGCAATGGCCTCATCCAGGCTCAGTGTCGCGGGCGACTGCTGCGCCCGTCCCGCCGCAGGACACAGGGTCAGGGCAAGGGCAAGACCCCCGAGCACCCACCGCCTGCGGGGGTTGGCGGCCGTCGAAAGCACTGGTCATCTCCTTACGGATGAAATGGGATTTACCGGCCGATTCCCTTACGGAGGGCTCCGCTCCGCGGTTTCAGAAAGAGAGCAGCGCAGGGCGCCGTTTCCGCCCCGTGAAACTTACCGGTTTCAGGCGCCGGATCAAGCCAGTGTCGGGCCCCCCGGCCCCCCGGGCCCCCCCAAGGCCCCGGGGTTGCCCGCTTCAAGGGGTGGGTGGCGGTGTGGTGCGCACGGCGCGGTAGGCGCGGGCGGGAATCTCCAGGCGCAGCACGCGTCCGGCCCGGTCCACCCATACATGGTGCGTCACGCCGTCCGGCAGATCGATCACCAGGTGTCGGGCTTCCACCGCGCTGCCCTCGAGGTCCAGGGGCCCGACGCTGCGCGACGTCACTTGCGCCATGACCTGCCGGCTCTGCCGCGGAATGAGGAGCGGCACGCGCTGCGCCTTGCCGTCCCCGAGACGCTGGGCCAGGAAGTAGTAGTGGTGAGCGACCCCCTCGTCGACCAGCACGGCGCCGTCACTGGCGAGGTATTCCCGCATCATCTCGCCGGCGGGCGAGAGGATCTTGGCGCTGAAGCGCCCACCTACCACGCGGCCGGCAATGCGGCGGGATTCTGCGCCGTCCAGCTTCACCTGGTAGGCGGACGGCCGCAGTGCGGGTCCGGCGACCTCGAGCAGCGCAGTGATCTCTTCGCCGGCGGCCGCGGTGTCCAGCACAATGCGCCCCTGCGCAATCACGCTGGCCAGCGCGCCACTGCCGTTGCGGCGTATCGAGAAGCTCTCCGTGCCTGCCGGCTTCCCATGCACGGAAAGGCGGAACGCGCCTTCATCCAGCGACACGGTTTGCGCGGCTCCGCTGCCGGCCCACCCAGCGGCCGTGAGCAGGGCTGCGGCGAGGAGCCATGTTTTCGGGAGCACTGGCGCCATTCCAACCTCCGTTTGGGGAAGCCAGGCTCCTTCCTTTACCCCGCTACATGGTATCTGATTCCCGGTCCCCCGCCCCCTGGAACACGGCGCGCCGGATCGCGTCCAGGATGCGCTGATAGATCCGCTCCCCCTTGGCCGCGCTGGCCGCGCTGGGGTAGCCCACCGCGCCCGCGCCCCCCGGCGGCGGAACAGGCAGGCCGCCGCGCAAGTAGCGGCGGAATTCCTGGGGCGGCAGCTCGAAGTCACGGGCGCGATCCATGCGCACGAGTTCGGGGTAGAGATAAAGCATCACGGAGGTTTCCGCCTCGTCGCCGTGCAGTGGGCCGGGTTGTTTTTCCAGCAGGTCGGCGATGTCCACGTCCCAGGCTTCCACCACGCGGACGCGCGCCCGCTCGGTGAGCAGGCTCGCCAGCGCCTCGAGGTGGGGATCGTGCCGGTGCGCGGTCACCAGGATGAATTCCAGCACCCCGTGCTCTTCCCAGCGGGCGAGCAGCTCGTTGAGGGTTCGGTGCAGCGTTTTCTTGTGCAGCGAAGCGGTGCCGGCGAAGGCGCGCTCGGTGCGCACGTTGACTCCGTAGTAAAGAGTAGGCGCACGCAGCACGGCGAACTCCCGGGAGAGGTCCATGGCGAGTCTGCGGGCAATCAGGACATTGCTGCCCAGCGGCAGGTGGGCGCCGTGCTGCTCGAGGGCGCCCACGGGCATGATGAGGCGCGGGTCGCGTGCGAGGTGCGCCGCCACGTCGATCCAGCTCAGCTCGTCCAGGCTCAAGGCCAGCTCTGATTCGCCCATGCTGCCGGCTCCAGACTCGGAGGGGTGTTGATCCGTCGCGTCCTGGCGCCCGGCGTAGCCGCGTATGCCGGAGCGCTTCTTGCGCTCCTGTGGGCGCGGACACTCGAGCCCGCGTACCTGGCGGGCGCGCTCGCAGCCGCGGCTGCAGGCGCGGCCCTGCTCCTTCGCTCGCGCCGCGCGCGGCGCGGGTTGCCGGCTGCGCCTGCCGACCGCTGGGTATACGCCGCACTCCTCACGCTGGCGTTGGCCGCCGTGGCCGGCCTGATCAGCGCCCGGCGGCTGGGCCGGCTGCCGGCAGAGTGGCCGCAGCACATGGCGGCCCGCCAGGCGCGCCTTGCCGCCACCCTGGACCGCGAGGTGTCGCGCGTGCTCGAGCGCGCCCGCCTTGCCGCCGAGCAGGCGGCCGCCAGTGCGGATCAGGGCGGAGCCGCCCTGTTCGCGGGGTTGGCGGAGCTCCGTTCCCGGACCGGTGTGGACGCCCTGGCCGTCTTTGGCGAATCGGGCGAGCTCGTGGCCTGGGCGGGCGAGCACCGCGGCGTGCTGCCGCTGCGCATCAAGATCGGCGGCCCCGGCATTGCCTACGAGGATCGGCCCCTTTTCAGCTACCTATACGTCTCCGCTGTGGGCCGGGAAAGGGGCGGCCGGGCCATGGCGGCAGTGCTGCTGTCTGCTGATCCGCTGCTGCGCGACCGCGAGCCGGCAGACCTGGCGGGGCGCTTCGAGGCGCGGACCGGGGCGCGCCCCGCGTTCCTCCCCGGGCCCGGCCCGCGCGCCGATTGGTCCATGGTGCAGGGACGCGAGGTGGTATTTCACGCTCGCTTCCAGCCGGTCACCCAGGGGGCGTGGCGGGCGGGAGTAGCGCGCGCCGGCCGGCGCTGGGTGACTCTGGGCGCAGGCGCAGCGCTCGTACTCCTGCTGATCGGCTGGCTGCGCGCTGCCGGCGGCGCCGAAGCTACGGCGCGCTGGCCGCGGCAGGCGGCCGCGCTGGGCGTGCTGGCGGCCATCGCGCTGACGCCCTGGAGCGAGGTGCTGGGCGCGGAGTCCCTCTTTTCCCCGGGCCTTTTCCTGCTGCCCGTTCCTGGCAACGTCTCCCTCGGCACGTTGCTCGCCCTGCTGCTTCCGGCGGCCTGCCTGGCCGCCGCGCGGCGGCCCGCGCCACTCGAAGGCCGTGCACTTCTGGCTGCGGTCCTGCTGGGCGTTCTCTCCGTAGCGGTTGGATTCGCTGCCGGAGTGCGGCTGCTGCTTGGCGGCGCTTCACCAGCGCTGCTCGAAGGGGGGGCGGGGGTGGCGCTCCTGTGGGGCGGTCTGCTCGGAGCGGGCGTGCTCCTGCTGGGCACGCTGGCCGGGCTCGCGCTGCCGCAGGCTGCGGCCCCGCCGGGCCACGCCGGCCGGCACGTTCGATCCCTGCTCCTGGCCCTCGGCCTGGCCGCCAGTCTGGCGCTCATGCTCTGGGGCGCGCTGCGCTGGCGGCCGGAACGGGCGCTGCCGCCCTGGAGCCCGGCGTTGTGGGCCGCGCCCTTGCTGCTGCTCGCGCTCGCACTGGCACGGGAGGCGGGGCGCGGCAGCCGCCTCATTCGCTGGCTCGCGGCCGGGTGGCTCGCGGCCACTGCCGTGATCCCGCAGCTCTGGGCGGCTCAGATGCATGCGCGGTTCCAGGCGGCGGAGCGGGAGCTGGCCGCGCTCGGCAGTCGCGCCGACCCCTACCTGGACTACCTGCTGCGCCGGTTTGCGGAGGAGGTGGGTCAGGCGGCGCAGGCCGGCGGCGAGCAGCGCGGGACGGAGCTGCTCTACCGCGCCTGGGTGCGCAGCGGACTGGCCGGCGAGGCGTACCCTGCCCAGGTCACGATGTGGACTCCTGACGGCCGCGTCGACGTCGAGCTGGAAGTGGGGAGTGGCGGCGCGTCGCGGCGCAGTGGCAGCGCGGGGGTCGTCAGTGGAATCGTGAGCCAGGCTCGCGCCGTGGGCCGGCCAGTGTGGCGCGCGCAGGCAGATGCTCCGGGCCTCGACCGCGTGCTGGCCGTGCCGCTCGCTGATGGCCGGGTCATCAGTGTAGTCGTGCCGCCGCGTCGCAGCCTCGAGGCCGCCGGCGCGTTCCCGCCGCTGGCCGTGGGGGAGCCGCGGCCGGAAGCCCGCCTCACGCTGGTGCCGGCGCGGTCGGCCGAGCCGACTCCCTCCTCGCGGATCCGCTGGCATCCCACTGACCAGGGTTGGCGCAGCGAAGCGATCGTGCGATACCCGGAGGGCGAGTACCACGCGCATCTCGAGCTGCGGTTCCCGCCCATGGGGGTGCGGCTTGCGCGCGCGATCCTGCTGCTGGCCCTCAGTTTGGCCGGGCTCGCCCTGCTGTGGGTGGCGGGGCGCGTCGCCCGTGGGGAGCCGCCTGGGCCGCCCGGCGGCTGGACGGCGTGGCTGGGGGGGTTCCGCGCCCGCGTCACACTGGCCCTCTTCGCCTTCTTCCTGCTGCCCACGGCGCTCTTCGGGCTGGTCGCCTACCGCGCCCTGGCCGGCGAGGTGGCGCGGGCGGCCCGCATGGTGGCCGAGCGGGCAGTGGCTCAGGCCGCCGCGGCGTTCCCCGATTCTACCCGGGAGCTGGGTCTGGTCCGGGCGCGCACTGGTGAAGAAGTGCTGTATTACCTGGGCGGCGAGCTGGCCAGTGCGTCATCGCCCCAGGCGCTCACCATGGGTGTGTTTGGCGCATGGATGCCGGCCCGCGTGTATCAGACGCTGGTCGAGAGCGGCGAGGAGATCAGTGCGGTGGAAATGCGCCGGCTGGGGCGGCACCCCTACCTGGTGGCGTACCGGCGGTTCTCGGCCGGCGCACTGGCTGTGCCCGTGTCACTCGCGGCGGGCGACGCTGTCGTTCGCCAGCGCGAGCTGGCTCACTTGATCCTCTTTGCGGCCCTGCTGGGCGGGCTCCTCTCACTCACCCTGTCGGTGGCCGTCGGGCGGGCGCTGGCCGGTCCCATCGGACGGCTGCGCCGCGCGGCTGGAGCGGTGGGGGCCGGCCGGCTCAGTGCGCGGCTGCCCGAGGACCGGACTGACGAGTTTGGCGAGCTCTTCCGCTCCTTCAATCGCATGGTGCGGCGGCTGCGCCGTGCCCGCGCGCAGGAGCTGCATACGGCCCGCGTGCTGGCCTGGGGCGAAATGGCGCGGCAGGTCGCACACGAGATCAAGAACCCGCTCACCCCGATCAAGCTCTCGGTGCAGCATCTGCGGCGCGCGTTCGCGGACCGGCGTCCGGATTTCGACCAGATCCTGAACACCAGTGCGGAGCGCATGCTGACCGAGATCGACCGGCTCAGCGACATCGCCCGCGCCTTTTCCCGCTATGGCGCGCCGGCGGAAGCCGCAGGCCCGCTCGAGGAGGTGGACGCCACCTCCGTGGTGCGCGAAGCTCTGACGTTGTACGGCGTGGGTGAGGGTGGCACGCGCTACCTCGAGCAGGCGGAAGCCGGGCTGCCGCCCGTGCTGGCCCGCGGCGCCGAGCTGAGAGAGGTGCTGCTCAACCTGCTGGAGAACGCGCGCTTCGCGCTGGACGGCCGCGGCACCGTGCGGGTCACAATCGCGCGCGCGGGCGGGAACGTCGAGCTCATCATCAGTGACGATGGGCCCGGCATCCCACCCGACCTCTTGCCGCGCATCTTCGAGCCCCAGTTCTCCGCCCGCTCGGCCGGCACCGGGCTGGGCCTGGCCATTGTGCGGCGGCTCGTCGAGGGCTGGGGGGGCAGCGTCACGGCCGAGACGAGGCCGGGCGGCGGCACCGCCGTGCGCGTCCGCCTCCAGCCCGCCGGCGCTACCGGTGAGTCCGATAGTTGATGACGCGCTCCGCGCCCTCCAACTGCGGGTCGCGAACACGGAGCGAAACGACGTCGCCGGGCTTGAGCGCGCCGGCAATACGCTCGACATCGCGGGCCGTCTCCACCTTCTGCCCGTTGATGCTCAAGAGCAGCAAACCAGGCCGCACATTGGCCTGAGCCGCGGAGCCGAACGGCCGGACGCCGCTGATGACGACGCCGCGCCGCTCCCGCAGCTCGAGGCGATCGGCAAGCGTGGGCGTGAGCGTCTCGACCTCAAAGCCCAGAAGCTCCTCGGCGCCGGGCCGCCCCCCTCGTTCGCGCTCCCGCGCCGCTGCCGTCTCGAACTCGCCCAGCTCGACATCTACCACGAGACGCCGGCGCTCGCGGATCAGCGTCAGCTTCACCCGCTCCCCAGGCCGGCGCCCGGCGAGCATGGTCTGCAGCTCGGTGGCGTCCTCCACGGCCTGCCCGTCCACGGCCATAATGACATCACCTGGCTGGAGCCCCGCCCGAGCCGCGGGCGTCCCGGACTGGACGGACGTGACCTCTGCGCCCGCGATCTTCTCCAACCCGTAGACTTCCGCGTCCACCGCGGTGACGGCCTCGATGGTCACGCCCAGGCGCGGCCGGCGCACGGCGCCGAACTCGATGAGGTCCCGCGCGACGCGGCTGCCCAGGTTGATCGGGATGGCAAAGCCGGCGCCAGCGAAAACGCCGGTCGGCGACGTGATGGCCGTGTTGATGCCGACGACCCGCCCCAGCAGGTCGACCAGCGGGCCGCCCGAGTTACCCGGGTTGATGGCGGCATCCGTCTGGATGAAGGCCTCGAGCGGCGCCTGCCCCACCTCCTGCAGTATCCCGAGACTGCGGCCCTTGGCGCTGACAATGCCTGCCGTCACACTGAAAGTGAGGCCCAGCGGGCTGCCCAACGCCAACACCCAATCGCCCACCCGCAACTGCTCGGCGTCGCCAAACTGGGCCGTGGGCAGGGACTCCGCCTTGCTCGGGTTGATCTTGATGACCGCGACATCGGTGTTGGGATCGCTGCCGATGACCTCGGCCACGAACTCGCGGCCGTCCACCAGACGGACCGTCACCTCGGCTGCATTCTGCACCACGTGGTTGTTGGTCATGATGTAGCCGCGCTTGTCGAAGATGAAGCCGGAGCCCTGACCTTGCTGCGGCGGGAGCTCCATCTCCTCGTCGGGACGCAGCTCGGGGAAGAAGCGGAAGAAGGGGTTGGGGACCCGGCGCCGGGCCACGCGCGCTTCCTGCTCCACACGAACGAAGACCACGGCTGGCAGTGCCCGGTCCGCCGCCGCGCGAAAGGCGCCCGAAAGCCGTGCCGCCGTAGCCGTATCCAGTACCGCCGGAACGGCACCCAACTGTTCGCGCACCTCCGACCTCACGCCGTCGCGCTCCTGGGCTTGAGCCACCTCGCCCCGGCCGCAGCCGGGCAGCGTAACTGCCAGCGCCGCCAGCATCCAACGCACGCCGCTGATCCTCGACATCCGCACCTCCAGAGTGGTGATCGGCAGGGAAGCCGGCCGAAGGAGCCTCCGCTAACCTCCGGGCTGCAGGCGGCGTGCCCAGCGGGGCTAGCCGCCTGGCGCGCCCCCCCTTGCGGAATCCGCGCCGCCGATCCAGCCGAATGATGAAACCGGTGTATAAGATGCGCGGCGCCCGGTTTTGTTCCACACCCACCCGCCGCGCCGTTCTTCGATGCGCGCCTGCTCGCTCAGGGTTGCTCCCCCTGATCCCGCTACCGCTCAGACTCCCACTACCACTCCGACTCCGACTACCGCTCCGACTCCCACTCCCGCCCCAACCCAACTGCCGCTCCCACTCTTCCAACTCGATTTCCCGTACCCGCACCCGTACCCGTACCCGTACCCGCTCCGTCAATGATCGGGAGCCGCCCGCACTGCGCTTCCCCGCCTCACGCCGGATGCCCGCCCCCGCCGCGAACCCTGGCGCTACGCCCGCCGATGCCGCATCCTGCGCAGGGCATATCCGGCCAGCCGGCGCGGGTGCCAACTTGTTCGTCGTCCGCCCGACCAGGGGAGCTGAGCCATGGCGTGGATCCGCACCATACCCCGCGCGAGCGCTACGGGGCCGCTCGCGCAGCTCTACCAGGCGATTGCGGGGCGGCCGGGCGACGTCGCCAATATCCTGCAGGTCGAGTCGCTGCACCCTGCCGGGCTGCGCGACCACTACGCGCTGTACCGCACGCTCATGTACGGCGAATCGCCACTCTCCCGGGCCGAGCGCGAGGCCATTGCCGTGGTCGTCTCGGCCGAGAACCACTGCCGCTACTGAGTAGCACATCACGGGGCGGCGCTCCGTGCCGTGACAGGCGACCCGGCCCTGGTCGAGGCGCTCAGCCGCGACTGGAGCAAGGCCGAGCTGCCGGGCCGGCTGCGCGCCATCCTGGAATACGCCGCCCGGCTGACCCGCTCGCCCGCCCAGGTGCGGCAGGAGGATGTGCAGCGCCTGCGTGACGCCGGCCTCGAGGACCGCGCTATCCTGGATGTGGTCCAGGTGACGGCCTACTTCAACTTCGTGAACCGGCTGGCCGATGGACTGGGCGTGCAGCTCGAGTCGGATGCCGGATGATACAATTCCCAGGGGAGGCAGCATGACGGAGTACACGTCGTTGCTGGAGGAGGCGCTGGAGGCGTGGGCGTACACGCGAGAGGGCGTGATGGACGAGGTGGAGAACCTGCCGGAGCAGCATCTTGGCTTTCGCCCCACGCCGCACAGCCGCAGCGTGGCCGAACTGGTGCAGCACATCCTGGAGTCCGGCCTGCTCATGTCCGGCGAGCT
>JACQVE010000315.1 GCA_016209965.1 Gemmatimonadota bacterium
ACGGCCGGACGGTGGCGCTCGTTCGGCACTTGATCGGCGAGCGTGCGCAGCTCGTATCGACGGACTACGTGATTGATGAATCGTGCACGCTGGCGAAGGCCCGCTCGGGGTCAGTGGCGGCCATCCGGCTCCTCGATCTTCTGGACCGAACGGCTGCCCTCGATCTGGAGTGGATCGGCGCCGAGCGGTTCGACAGAGCCAAGGCGCTGTTGCGGAAGTACCACGACCAGGCGTTCTCGTTCACCGACTGCACCAGCTTCGCCGTGATGCGCGAGCCGCGTATGACCGAGGTGATCACGACGGATGACCATTTCCGCATAATGGGCTTTCGCCCCCTTCCGGACCGCTCTCGTCCACGGGGCCAAAATGCCTCGGCTGGCGGGTGACCGCGCGCTTCTCCATTTTCTTCGCCGCAGGCTCATCGCAACGCGGCGGCGGACCGCCTGATGCGCTGCCGAGCGGCAGGGCGTCAGCCGACCCGACGTCGCGCCCCATGAGCATTCCAGCAGCTCCCGAGTCACATCGCCCGCGACGAAATCCCTGGAAGGCCCTGAAGGATGTCGACCAGCGCGACGTGCGCCTGCTAGGCAAGCAGCTCGGGGTTTCATTTGCCTGGGGGCTCGGCGTATCGCTGCTGGGCGCGGCGCTGTTCGGCAATGCCATCGCCGCGATCACAGGGTTCGCCATCGGCGCCGTCCTGGGCTGGTATGCCGTCGAGCTGCCCGGCCGGCTGTTCCACAAGATCTACATGCCCAGCGGCGATACCACGCCGGCGCCAGCCGAGTACTCGTACGCGGAATCGCTGGCCCGGCGAGGCCTTTACGACGCCGCCATGGCGGCGTATCGGAGGGATTCTGAGGAGAACCCGGAGGATCCGGAGCCGTACCTGCGCATTGCGCGACTGCTGCGCGACAAGCTCGGCAATTACGAGGAGGCGCTGACCTGGTTCCGTAGGGGGCGGAACGAAACGCAGATCGACCCGGGACGCGAGATGCTGGTCGGCCGCGAGATCGTCGAGATCTATCTAACCAGGCTGAACCAGCCCGGCCGCGCCGCGCCCGAGCTGGCGCGCCTGGCGGAAAAGTTCCGGGGCACCTCTACGGGCGAGTGGGCGCGCAAAGAACTCCGGAAGGTGAAAGTGCGCCTGCGCGAGGAGCTGTAGTCCGCACCCGCACGCGCACCCGCACGGCACCCGCACCGCACGCGACAAACGCCACCTACGGCGGCCTGGACTGGACGCCGGACGGGAAGGCGATTGTCTCCGGCGCGCTCGCCGACGGCCGCATGCAGCTCAATGGATCCCCTCGCGGGCCGCTCCCGCCCAGCCAGCTACAGCATCGTCCTGCAGGGGTCGTCGCGTTCCTCCCGCCGGTCCAGCCGCTCGGCATACGTTTCGAGCACGGCGCCCTTCTCCGCTTCCGGCCAGCCGAACCAGGCGCGAAACGCATGGTAGGCCGGCGAGTGGGGGAGCGGGTACTGGTCGAAGACATCACGCCACCCGCGAAACAGGCGGAACGTTTCCAGTTCAGGTACAATGCCGAAGTCCCACGCCGCGCACGTCCGGTGAATGTAATCGGCGCGCTCGCCGGCGTCGCGGAACCGATCGGGAGGGATATCGAGATCAGGATAGACGCTGTGGTCGATGTACATCGCTTTGTCGCTCCACCTACACGTCATGGTCGGGATCGGCGGGGACCCGGAGCAGGGTTCGCCGGATCCACGCTCGGGCGCGGCGCGCGGCGGCGCGCTCCCCTGCATCCGCGATGGCGGCGAGCGGCCGGCGCTGCCCCAGCGCTTGCAGATGTCGCAACGCCTGCGCCCTTGCCTGGTCGAGGTCGATACCGGGATTCTTTCGCGCCCACCAGTCCCAGCACTGCTCGAGGGATACGATCCCGCGCGTGACGAGCTCCATGATGTCCACGAAGTCTCGCGGCGCACCCCGCTGCACGAGCGCGTTCATCTTGCTGCCCACGTTGTCCGCCAGGCTCTCGACGAGCACCGGCTCCCACGCGCTCTTCCGCGGCGGCTCCAGTTCAAGCGAGCGCACGGCGATCTGGAAGCTGAAGATCTTGCGCCGCTCATCCGCCAGCTCGAAGGAAAGGGTCTCGCCCCACTCGCGCTGGGCGAACCTCAGGCCGTGGCGGTCGGCCACTGCGCGCATCACGCGCTGAATACAGGCAACCGCCCCTTCCGTTCTTCCCGTCCTCCACCACGCGTCGAGATCGTGCGTGGCTCGATAGTCCAGGTATTGCTTGAGCGCAAAATAGCCGCCCAGGATGATGTCCCCTGCTTCCGGACACTCCCTGAGTGAACTCAGGATCTCCTCCGCAAGCGGGTAGAAAGGCTGAGCGCCATCCCGTGGCTGCTCGCTCATCGGAACCCTCCCGGCTTGCAAACCCGGGCCTCCCAACCGCTGACCGCCACCGGCGCCAACTGGCGCCGGCTACTCCTTCTGTACCACCAGCAACAGGGCACGTCGTTTCGCGCGTACGCAATAGACCGAGAACCCCCCGCCGGTCCAGCCAAAACATGACGGAAGCCGCGTGCCTCCGCCAGTCGGGTCCTCCAGATCGCGTGGGCATCGGTGCGACGCGACCGGCTCGAGTGCACCGTCCAGCGCCGCGTGCTCCGCCAGTTCGTACGCCGCGGCCTTCTCGAGGACTACGTCGCCCAGGACATGCTCACCTGGCAAGCCGCCGGGGGCTTCAGCATCGATGCCTCCGTGCGCGTCGAGGGCAGCGACCGTGCCGGCCGAGAGCGGCTCCTGCGCTACTGCGCCCGCCCTTCGCCCTCGAGCGCCTCGACGTCCAAGAGCTCGCTAAGGCACCAAAGGGAGCATTGCCCTTCCGTTCTTGATAAGGCGATCGTACCTTTCCGGGTCAGCCTGACATGCACGCGGACGCAACCGTGCCAAAGCTCAGTGAGTTCTTCGGAGTCGCGATCTACATGTACTGGGGAGACCACGGCACGCCGCATTTCCATGCGAGGTATGCCGGGGAAAAGGCCAGTATTGCGATCGAGGATCTCTCCGTCCTCGCGGGCAACTTGTCGCCCCGGGCGCTGGGTCTTGTAGTTGAATGGGCCGCTCTCCACCAGGATGAGCTGCGCCTCGCTTGGCGAAGGGCCATGAACAACGAGCCGGTTGGCAAGATCGAGCCCCTCACATAGGAGGTGCTAACATGCTGTACGACATCGTTGAAGTGGAGGCTCGAGCGGACTTCAAAGTCTGGATACGTTTCGAGGACGGCCTTGAAGGCGTGGCTGACCTCTCGGATCTCGCTGGCCGAGGCGTCTTCAAGCGGTGGACTGACGATCCGTCAGAGTTCTCTCGCGTAGCCGTAGACCCTGAGAGCGGAACGATAGTGTGGCCGGGCGGCCTCGACGTCGCACCCGACGGGCTGTATGGCGACATTGCTCGTCAGGCGGGCAGGCACGCGGCCGGATCGAAGGCATAGCCCTTCGCCCTTGGCCCGCGCGAAACGCGGCGATGCATGGCCGTGCCCCGGCAGCGGGCGCAGCCTGGCGCATGCCCACCACCGCGACCCGGCCCCTTCGTACTCCACGCGCCCATGCGAACCCTCGTCCACCTGTCCCAACTCGCCCGGCCAGTGAGGCCGGCTCCGGCCCCGTCTACCGCCCCCGCAATCCAACCGCCACGCCTCTCTACCCGATCGTCCAGCACCACCTCGAAACCTTCCTCGCCCGCGCGGCCGAGGCCGATCCCTTGGGCGACGGCGTGCCCTTCTGGGTCGAGAACGACTTCCGCGCCTACCTGCGCTGCGGTCTCCTCGCCCACGGCTTCGCCCGCGCCCGCTGCGACGGCTGTGGGATCGAGCGCCTCGTCGCCTTGGCATGCTATAATAGTCTCAGCCTGGGAGATCCGTCAGCTGCCCTAGGAGGTGGGTCTCGAGGTCGTCAAGACCGAGAACCTGTACGACTTCGACGGCGAGGCAGGCTGCTACTCGCGGGGGCAGGGGCAGTAGCGGGGCCGGAACAGCGTGCGGGCGCGGGCGCCGACACCCGGTGCCGCACCCCCCGCTACGGAACGGTCCGGACAGTGTCGTCTGGTCCTCGATATACCTCGATATCCGAACCCACGATCCGGCTGGTCAGAGTGACCGCGCCGTCGTGGATGAGCTCCAACGTCCACACGTAGTCGGAGTGTCCGCGGAAATCGTCGGGGTGCGGCTCTTCTGGAACGATTCGCTTTGCCTTATACGGCATAGACTTACGCGCTTGGGACTGCGGCCTAACGTATCGATTCCGCCCACGTATGCTTCCGTAGACCGGTAAGTGCTCTGTTGGACGACCAGTCAGAGGCTCCGACCGGTCGCTGCCGGTACCCGCGAGACGCACGTGACTATCACGTAAGCGGCGCCATACCAATGCCTTGTGGTGCGATGCGAACTCGGTTAGCCGCGTCGTTACGCGTCGTTCAAAAAGAGCCGCACCCAAATCGTCGTCGGGTTGACACGCCTCGCCTTTCGGGATAGAATTACCAACGAATATGAGTATTAGCTGGTTACTCTATCCATGAGAGAAAGGCCCAAGTTCAAGAAGCAGAACGATCCGTCCTTCCCCCTCGACACAGGCGGCCGCGACGCCCAGGTGACCGGGCGGTGATGCCCCCTCGTAGTTTCCGGGCGCGAGGCGGCAGTTCGCCGTACCAGCACACGCTACAATCCTGTTTCATGTCTCACGGAGGACCTAGATGGCCGGCCGATCGTCGACGCCCAGGCGCAGCGCCCTCGTCGCTCTCTTCATTTCCACCTGCTTGGTGAGCTTCGCCACCTGTTCGGGCGGCGACGACGGCACGGGGCCGGGCGGCGGCAGCACGCGGCCGGCCGCGGTCGCGAAGGTGAGCGGCGATGGCCAGAGCGGCACGGTGGGCGCGGCGCTGGCGTCCGAGCTCGTCGCCCGCGTCACGAATTCGGCTGGCGCTGCGCTGAGCGGCGTGAGCTTGAGCTGGGCGGTGACGGCCGGCGGCGGCTCGGTCGCGCCGAGCTCGTCGACGACCGATGCTTCCGGTCAGGCGCGCACCACCTGGACACTGGGGACGACGGCGGGCGCGAACACGGCCACGGCGACGGTCGGCTCACTCACCCCGGCCGCCTTCACGGCCACGGGCGCGGCGGATGCCGCAGCGTCCGTCCGCCTTAACCCGGACAGCCTCCGCTTCACGGCGGTCGGCGACACCAGCCGGCTGAGCGCCAGCGCTCAGGACCGCTTCGGCAACGCCGTCACGGGTGCGAGCTTCATCTGGACGTCACTCGACACGACCATCGCGACCGTGGACGCCACCGGCCTGGTTCGGGCGCGCGCAAACGGCGCTGGCAGCGTCGTCGCCACGACGGCGGGCAAGGCTGACACCGCGCGCGTGCGGGTCGCACAGGTCGCGACGACGGTGATCATCACGCCTGACGCCGACACGATCAACGCCATCGGCGACACCATCGTGCTTGCCGCCGCCGCGCGCGACCGCACCGGCAACGCGATCGCGAGCGCGGGCATCTCGTGGAGCAGTCTGGACACCGCGGTCGCTTCCGTCACCTCGATCGGCCGCGTGATCTCGCGCACCGCCGGTACGGCCCGCATTCGCGCCGCGGCCGATGCCGCCGCCGATACGGCCAGCATCCTGTCCCGCCAGATCGTCGCGAGCGTGAGCGTCAGCCCGAGCGCGCCCACGATCGAGATCGGCGACACGACGCGGCTGACTGCGACGGCGTCCGACTCGAACGGCGTCGCCAAGACCAACGCCAGCATCAGCTGGAGCAGTTCGGCCTCGACCGTGGCCAGCGTCAGCACGACCGGCCTGGTCACGGGTGTGGCGGCCGGCTCAGCGAACATCATCGCCACGAGCGAGGGGAAGAGCGACACGGCAGCGGTGACGGTGCAGAGCCGCGCGCCCTCCGTCGCCAAGTTCTTCGCATCCTACGCATTCGTCGATGCGGGGCAGGCCACCACTTTCGGCTGGTCGGTGTCCGACCCGGATGGCGACGCGGTGAGCTGCACGCTCGACGCGAATGGTGATGGCGCGACCGACTACACGATCAGCAACTGCATCTCCACGGTCTCACAGCGGCACACCTTCCCCTCCAGCGGCACGTTTGCCGCGCGGCTGACCGCCACGGACGCGCACGGGCGCACCAGTTCATCGACCCTGTCCATCACCGTCGGTGCGCGCACCAGCTTCGTCACGGGGCAGAATGCCGACCTGATGCTCTCCGGCATCGACTTCAACAACACGGGCGGCTCACTGCTGTTCAACCACACGGCGGGTATTGCGACCGACGGCACGCGGCTGTACCTGGCCGACCGCAACAACAACCGCGTGCTGGTCTGGACCACCCTGCCCACGGGCAATACCGCGCCCAATCTCGTGCTCGGCCAGCCGGACTTCACGAGCAACAACCCGGGCGTTGGCCGGAACCAGATGAACTGGCCCGTGCAGGTCTCGACGGACGGCACGCGCGTCGTGGTCGCCGACGCCTACAACGACCGGCTGCTGATCTGGAACTCGCCGCCTACGCAGAACGGCCAGGCGGCCGACGTGGTCGTCTCGGGTGACCTGCGCTGGCCCTGGGGCGTGTGGACCAACGGCACCAAGCTGGTCGCGACCAGCACCAGAGACGGCCGGACCTACATCTGGAACAGCTTCCCCACCGCGGACAATGCGGCAGCTAGCCTCACCCTGACCGGCGATTTCGGCACGCCGCGCACGATCACGAGCAACGGCACAGCGCTGATCATTGGCGACCACAACCCGCGGGTCTCGAATCAGCAGGGCAACTTCTTCTGGAATACGTTCCCCACCACGGACAACCAGGCCTACAGCTTTTTCCGCAACTCGCCCTTCGACCCGAACGCCGCGTGGATGCAGGGCGACATCACACCGGCGGGCAAGCTGATCCTGCTGGGCCGCCACCTGCACATCTGGAACAGCGTCCCCACCAGCGCGGCCACGAACCCGGACCTGACCGTCAGCTACGAGTTCAAGACCGGCGACGGCTCGCACGCGGCCCACACCAACGGCAAGTTGTTCCTGTCCGTGGCGAACGGGAACAAGATCCTGGCGTACAACGCGCTGCCGACCGGCTCGAGCCAGCAGCCCGACTTCGCCGTGGGCGCCTCGAGCATCAGCCAGAACACGCTGGAGACCAACTTCTTCATCACGAACCCGACCCCGGCGACCAACGGGACCAGCCTGCTCGTATCGTCGGACTTCGACCGCAAGCTCTACGTCTGGCGCACGATCCCGAGCGCGAGCGGCACGCACCCCGACGTGACCATCTCCGTGTCGAACCAGCCGCGCGACAACGCGATCTGGGGCAACACGTTCGTGATGGCGGGCGAGAGCACCGTGCACATCTGGACCAGCATCCCGCTCAACGGCGAGCCCGCCGACCGGACCCTCACGGGCGCCGGCTCGGTCTCGTTCAGCAACCTGCAGGGCGTGGCGCTCGATGACCGGTACTTCTACTTGTCGGACCAGAACGGAAGGATCTACGTCTGGGAGGGGCTCCCCACATCCAGCAGCGAGCCGAAGTACACGATCATGCTGCCCTCGGCGTTCGCCAGCCGCATCGCGAGCGATGGCGAGTACCTGGTTGCGAACGTCCGGAGCAACCACAACGCGGTGGTCTATCGCGTCTCGGAGCTGTCGAACACCGTGCAGCCGATCGGCACCGTGGGTGGTGTGGGCACGTTCAACCTGCCGGAGGACGCGCTCATCGTGCAGGGCCGGCTGTACGTGGCCGATACGGGCTTCAACCGGGTAAAGGTCTGGAACGACGTGCTGTCCGCGACCAGTGGCCAATCGCACGACTGGATTCTGGGCGAGGACAACGCGGCGGATACCAAGCCGGAGATCGGCCGCAACAAGCTGTTCTGGCCCGGCGCTCTCGGCTTCGACGGCCGCTATCTGTGGGTCGGCGAGTTCAAGTTCTCGGGCAGGTTGGTGAGGTTCAGCAGGCCCTGATTCGGGCTCGGGCTCGGGCTCGGGCTGGGCTCGGCCGGTCATCCTGAGTGCCGTACCTGTCATTGCCGTCTAACGTCCTCCCGGCAAGAACACCAGCACCTTGCTTAGCGGCCTCGCCCTGCATCATCTTGCGGCGTCCGGCACCCGCCAACCCGCGCCGAACTCTCCCCCGACTGCCCTCGACGGAGCGTATTCGCCCTCGGCCTGTACATCAGCCCAGGAGGACCAGAACGAGCCGCCTGCTACCGGTGTGCTGCCCTGGTGACCACTTCCAGAACGGCCCGGACGACCACGTCGGCGAGTTTGTAGAACTCGCCAATGGAGTGGCCCGGCGCGCCGTTTCGAGCCAGCGCCGGACCGCCAGCGTTGACGCGCTGCCGCCGGAAGAGCGGGCCGACGTCGCCGCCGAGCTGCTCGCAAGCCTGGACGAGACCGATGCAAGCGTTGGCGATGTGCAGGCGGAGTGGGCCGCCGAGATACCACGTGATCTACCTGCAAGCGCAAGGGACGATCCGGGTTCTCGCCATCGCGCACGACCGACGTAAACCGCGTTACCGCGTCCGTTACTGGAACAGCCGGCTCTAAGAGCTAGAGTCAGTCGCCGTCCCGCATGCCTCACCACGGCGGGCGACTGTTGCAGCCGGCTCATTCGGCCAGCCGGCTGGCGCTGCCCGCGGCTTCCATGGTAGTTTGCGCCAGTGAGGGCCGGTGCCCGCGGGGATGCCACGCTTGCGTACGCGGCAGGGGCGGGGCCACGACGCATTCGGCGGCCCCGGCACGCGGCGCGGGGCGGCGGTGTCGCGGCCAGTCTTGGCCGGTCGCAGCCACACCCCGGTACCAGGAAGGCGATGCCGAAGCGGAGACGTCCCAAGGGCAAGCGTCCCACTCCACCCGGCGGCAAGCATCCCTGGTGGCCCGGGGCCGGGGGCGCGGGCAAGGCGTCTGGGGTTCCCATCTCGGAGCTCATCCAGTTGGATGCCATCTGGGAGGGGGACGCCGTGCCGCTGGGCGACCTGGTGCCGGGGGTCCCGCCCGAGGTGGATGTGCGGGTACTGGTGTGGTGCGAGGTGGGGACGGAGCAACTCCTGGCTACCGGCATGGTCGGGCCGGACCAGCTTCCCGGCGCCTTCGTGGACCTGTTCTTCCAGGCAATGCGTGAGCCGATGCATGGCCCACCGCGCCGGCCCCGCACGCTCCGTCTCGTCGACCCGCTCCTCGCCGCGGCGGTCAAGGCGCGCACGGAGGGGCTGGAGCTCGACGTCGTCCAGGTTGACCAGCTTGAGACGGCCGGCCGGCAGGCGCGCGGGCTCGGCCTCTACCTGGCCGTGCGGCACCCGGCGCGCAGCTATGTTCAGGGCGGGCGCGTGGATCCCGGCGTGGTCGCACGGTTCTTCGAGGCAGCGGCCGCCTACTACCGTGCGGCGCCGTGGCGGGCCCTGGTCGAGCGGCAGGTGCTGCGGCTGGAGTTGGAGGATGGCGAAGAGCCCGTTTACGCCACGGTCATGGGCGCCTCCCAGGAGGTTTACGGGTTGGTGCTCTACCTCTCGGGCGGCCCCGCCGCGCTGTTCACGGAGGGCGCGCCGATCGACGTCCTGGGCCTCACCTTCGAGTCCGAGCGTGACGCGCCCCTGCGCATGCTGGAGGAGCGGCGGCTGCACCGCTGGCGCGTGGCCGGCCCCTCCGCGTTCCCGCTGGCGGTCCGCCGCACGGCCGAGCAGGAGGCCGGCGACGCCAATGCCGCCGAGCTCGAGCTCTTGACAGCCGCGCTCCGTGCCTGCGCCCGCTTCGCGAACCGGCACCGGCGCGCGCTGCGGCGCAGCCAGGCGGTGGCGGAGCGCGTGGAGCTGCCGGGCAACGTCGCCCACCCCGCGATGGACGTGTCCTACGACCCCGACCTGCTCTACCCGGCCGAACGGGCGCCGCAGCTCATGATGCCGGAGGTCCCGGCACCCGCGCAGAGGGGCAGCCGCCCGGCGCTGTACCAGGAACTGGCCGAGCTGGCCAGCCGGCTGCCCGAGTGCAAGTCCATCGTGCGGCGGCTGGGCTGGACATTCAACCGCGCCCCCGAGCCGCGCCATATGCGGGACATGCCTGACATGCACGAAGCGATCCTGCCGCGCTTCCTCGAGTGGGCGTTCTTCGTGGCGCGACCCGGTGAGCGGCCAACCCTGGCCGAGCGCGCGCTCGAGCACGTGCCGGGCGCGTCTGAGAAGCACCTCGAGGCGCTGCGCCGCTTCGCCCGAGCGCGCTACTCTATCTACGCCATCACCCGCGTCCGCCCCGACTACGGCTTCGAGCTGGAGGACCGGGTCACCCACGAGCGGATCCGATTGCGCGAGCCGGGGCTGACCCGCTTGCTCCGGGCCGGCTTCGACATCTTCGGCGCCCTCTTTCCCGTCGGGCCCGAGGAGTACGTGGTGGGCGACGGCGTGACGCCCTTCCCCGAGGCGTTCCCCATCCCCGAGGAGGGGCGCGTCGCCGCCCACATGATCGCCCCTCAGATCGAGCAACTGCTGTACGGGGCCAGTCCCGACTGGATCGACACGCTGGACGGCGAGGATGTGCGCTCCGCCTACGACCAGTTCCACGACGACATGGCCGGCGCCGGCAACGAGCTGCCCGAGTTCGAGGAGCTGGTGCAACGCATTGCCGACAGCTCGCAAGGCGATGTCACAGCGCCCTATCTCACGCCCGGCCGGTGGTGGAGTGTGGAGGAAGCGCTGATCTTCACGCGGCTCGTCGAGCAGATCTCGTTGGTCACGCCGCGGGCGGAACTCGAGGGCAGGGCGCCCGCGGATGTGCTGACGGCGGGCGGCGTCGGGCCCCAGACGCAGCAGCTTATCCGCGAACTCATCCGCGAGGTGGCCGAGCGCGTGGAGGATGAGAACCCCGGCTCTCCCGAGGAACGCCGGCTCCTCCAGACGCGGATCGCCCAGGAATTGCTCGAGACGCGGGACGAGGAGCTGCGCAAGTCTCTGGAAGCGCCCCGGTTGAGATCACACGACAAGGCGTAGTCCCTGCAAATCACGCCTGGAGTCATGCGCCAGGCGCGGCACGGGCACGGGCTCGGGCCGGGCACGGGGTGAGGGTACGGATAGGGGACGGACCGGGAGCGGGATCGGGAGCGGGAGCGGGCTACAGGCTCACCACGTACTGGAACCATTCGGCGACGGGGCGGCCGCCGCGGCGGGCGGGCTCGAACACCCATTCCGCGGCCTGGTGCTTCAGCTTGGCGTCGAAGCCGCGGTCTCCGGTAGGCGGGCGCAGCCGGGTGGAATCGCCGACCACACGCCCGGCCTCGGTGACGAAGACCCAGACGGCGATCTCCTTGCCGCGCACTCCGCCCGGCCGGTCGCCGGGCGGCAGGATCATGCCGCGGGGTGAGGGCGGGATGACGCGGAACCGGCCTTCCATGGCCGTTCCGCCGTCCCCCTTCCCCTCGCCTCCCTCGAGCCCTGGCCCCTGATCGGGCCCCTTCTCCTGACCCAGCAGCCCCTGAAGGTCGGCCAGGTTCACGGGCTTCACCTCCGGCTCGCGGATCTCGACTTCGGGCACCGGCTCGGGCACGGGCACAGGCTCGGGTTGGACCTCGGAGGTGGGGATGCGGATGGTCACGGCTTCGAGCCCGCCGCCGGGCGCTGCCCGGTCATCGCCCGCGCGCGGGCCGGCGGCGGCAAAGGGGGAGGGAGGCGTGCCGCCCCGGAAGAGCAGGAAGAGCAGAAGGTGCAGCAGCACCGATGCCCCCAGGCCGCGGGCCAGCTCATGCCGGTAGCGCCGGCTCAGCTCTTCGCTTCTGCTTCCTGCGACTCCGTGCATATCCTTCAACAGCCTGGTGGCGGAGCGATCCCTGGCACCCGGCAGGCTGTACACCGGCGGCCCCGAAGCTGTGCCGGGGCCGGCGCCGGCGTCACTCCCGCCCGCTCGAGGCTGCGGCGGCCGCCCCAGTGTCCACCGTGAAGAGGCGCCCTCCCTCGCGGTCCAGGGCGTACACCTTGCCCGCGCCCGCCAGGTCCACCTCACTCACGAACCCCAGGTTGCGGGCCACGCCGATGGTGCGCGGGTGTGCGACATCGGACACGTCGATCACCAGCAGGCCCTGCCGGCCCAACGCCACGTAGGCCCGGTCGCCCTCCAGCACGGCGTCGAAGGCGAAGCGCAGGCCCTGCACCTGGCTCATGATGCGCGGGGCGTCGGGCTGCGAGATGTCCAGCAGGAACACGCCCTGTGAGCCGGCGGCGACCAGGGCGCGCCCACCACTGAGCGAGAGCGAGCGACCGCCGGCCGGCAGCGTCACACTGCCCACTTCCTCGAAGCCGGCGGCGGAGCGGGCCACCAGCCGGTCATGCGAGAGGTTCCACAACACGCCGGCAAAGGGCGAGTACGCCAGCGCCGTGAAGGCGCCCGGGCTGGCCGCCCGCGCCTCCTCCTCGAGCTGCAGCATGGCGCCCTGCCCGGTCAGCTTCAGGCGACGCAGCAGCGCGCCGCCGCCCAGGGCCACCTGGTCTGCACCCATGGGCTCCAGCGCCGCACCCCCCTGCTGCAGCACGAGCCGCCCTGGCGCCCGGTCGCGCAGCGGGAAGGAGAAGACGCCCGACGCGGTCGCCGCCAGCAGGGCATCATGCGCGGGCAGCCCCGCCGCCGCCTGCACGCCCCGCATGTCGCCCGCCAGCCGGTTGATCCGGCCATCCTGCTGCACAGCCGCCATCCCCTCCCGCCCCACCACCACCGCCCCGCCCTGGTAGGCCGTCAGCCGCTCCGGCAAGAGATCCAGCTCGACCGCCCGCGTCTCCAGCTTGAGCGTCGGTCCACCTGCGTTGCGCCGCGCCGCCGCCTGGTCCCGCTCCCGCCCGATCAGGAAACCCGCCGACGCACCCATGGTCGCCGCCAGTGCGGTCAGACACGCCTTCGACTGGCAAGCGCCCCGCGCATCCTCCTTCTCCTTGGTCAGCAATGCGGGAACCGTGGCCACCGCAGCGCCCACCAGGGCCAGGACCCAGCGGCGGTACGCCGTGGCCTCGGACTGCTCCGCCTCCTGCGCCCAGCCCGCGCGGAGCTGGCCGGCCGGCGCCAGCAACATGGTCGCAGCCAGCAACACGTGCACTGCCCTAAGGCATCTCGGCATCAAGGCCTGGCCTCTTGCTCGTGGATGCGGAACTCTCGCTCGACGGCCGCCTCGCGCCCCGCGTTGCGGTCCCTGATCAGCAGCCTCAAGGCGTAGCGACCCGGCGGCGCGTCCGGCAACTGCACCTGGAAGTACTCCGGGATCAGGTCACGGGCCAGCACGCGCGCCTGCTTCTCGAACCGGAGCTGCACCGATTGGGATCCCTCGGGAGTCAGCCCCCACTTGTCCGCCAGCTCGCCCAGCAGCTTCTTGAGCGCTGGCCCGGTGCGGTGGATCTCCTTCACCGTAACGATCAGCTCGAGCTCGTAGGCCGCGTAATGCTCAGGATCCGGCAGCAGGTTGTAGATCTCGAAGTACAGCGCGACGGGCCGCTCAGCGGCATAAGACATAGCGGGGTTGGGCACAATGCGAAAGTCCGGCCGCGCCTGCGGCTCCGCCACGCGCGGCTCGACCAGGTCGGCGAGCAGCGGATCGGAGACCGCGAGCCGCCCGGCGGGGAACTGCCTGGCTGGCACGACGGCGCGGCCCACCGCGGCGTGCCAGGTCAGCGGCTCGCGCGCCTCGACGCCCACCAGGAACTGGCGCTCGCGATCGGCCGGCAGCGCGATCCGCCAGCTCTCGAGCCGCGTGCCCGCTTCGGTCTGGAAATCGACCACGTCCTTGCGCACCAGCCGCTCGATCTCCCGCGCCCTTTCGTCCTGCACAAAGAGCCCGCTCTCGATCTCGCCCCGCGCGACCGGCGCCTTCTCCATCAACTTGTCGAGCGGCAGGGCGGCGTGGATCTCGACCTCCATCTGCCCCCTCTCGCCCCGGAATCGCGCCACCTGCATGGGGAGCGGGTGGCGCTCCGGGATCGATGGCGTCGCCAACTGCACCGGCTGGCGCACGCGATAGTCCTCCGCATAAAAGCGGAAATCATTGGCGAACGTCGCGTTGCGGTAGCCGGGATTCTGGCGGAACACGAAGACGGGACCCTTCTCGCCATACGTCCACACGGTCGTGATCCTGCCCCAGGCCTCAAAGTCGCCTGGATTGCTGACGGACGGCCCGAACGTCGCCTTGCGCACGGGCGGCCCGTAGCGCAGGTATATGACGCCGCGGTCCGTCTCCCAGCCGCGCACTCCGTATTCGGGCAGGCCGAAGCGGATGTCCGCGTAAGCCAGGCGCGCCATGTACTCGAGCCAGAACTCGTTGGCCGGCGTGAGGAAGAGCGGGTCCGACTGGCCCCAGAAGCGCTGCTGATACTCCGCCTGACCGGCCTCGGAAAGCTGGATGTACTGCTTCTCCACGTCCTTGCTCAGGATGCGGCCGATGTGCTCGAACTGCCGGCGCTCCCCCTCGACCATCAGCGAGAGCGCGTACTGGAACGCGCCCGCGGCCTCGTCCTCCCGCGCCAGCCGGTGCAGCCCGAGCCCCAGTGCCAGGTAAGCCAGCGGACTGGTGCTCCGCGCCCGCACGAACTGCCGCGCCTGCGCCACGTACTCCTCGGTCTGCCCTTCGTCGTAGAGATAAGCCAGCAGGTGGGCTGCCGCACCCGCGTGCGCCGGGTTCGCCGCCAGTGCGGCCCGGAACTGCTCGAGCATCTGCTCGCGCTCGAGCTCCCCCTGGTTCTCGCCAGGGTAGATCGAGTTGTCGAGCAGCCGCCACACGTAGCCCGGGTCGGCAAAGGAGCGACCCGCGTCCACCTGTGTGATGTACATGGGCAGGTTATGCCGGTAGCGGAAGCGCAGCCACTGTGTCTCCCTCAACACACCCAACTGGAAGTGCACTTCGGCCAGGGTCGCGGCATCCGCACGCGCCGCCACAGCCAGCGCCCGCTTGAGCACCCGCTGCGCATCCAGCCGGATCTGCTGCTTCAGCATCAGCTTCCCCAGCTCGAGCAGATAGAGCGGGTTGTCCGGGTCGTGGCGCAGTGCCTCCTCGAGGGCGGTCTGCGCTTTCATCCGGTCCTCGTATTGGGTGGACCTGGCGCTGGCCCGCGTCGAGTAGATCTGCCCCTGCTGGAAATGGGCCTCGGCCAGCCGCGGATCGAGCGAAATTGCCCGGTCCAGCCGCGCCAGCGCGCCCACCGTGTCGCCCCGGGCCGCGGCTTCGATCCCCAGGCGCAGCTCCTCCTGGGCGCGCGACGTCTGGGCGCAGGCCGGCCTTGCCGGCGCGGCCAGCGCCAGCAGCAGGGCGGCGGAAAGGAGGGATGGCCAGATGCCGCCGTATCTGTGAATTCGACCGCTAGGCATGGAACGGATAGGCAAGATGGGCCCGGCCCCACTGCCTGCCAACATAGTGGCCCCCGCCATGGACGGGAAGACCTGGCCAGGCGTATACTCGTCGCCAGCCGCGCCCGTGCCCGCGCCCGTCCACCCGCCCGAGCAGGGACTCGGCTCGAGGCCCGCCGCGCCGCCCATCGTACGGACTGGCCTGGCGACCCGGCTCGAGGTTGTGTTACTGGTCGCACTCATTGTTCGTGGCTCCAGCAGGTTCCATGCTCTACGACCTGGCCATAATTGGCGGCGGCATCAATGGCACGGGCACGGCGCGGGACGCAGCGCTGCGCGGCCTCAAGGTCGCCCTCTTCGAGCGTGAGGACTGGGGCGCCGGCACCACGGGCGCGTCCACTCGCATGGTGCACGGCGGCATCCGCTACCTGCTCTACGACGTCCCCACCACTCGCGTCTCCTCGGAGGACGCGGGGCGCGTGCGGCGCATTGCGCCCCACCTGACCTTCCGCATCCCTTTCCTCTGGCCGCTGTTCCGCGGCCGGCCGCTCTTTGTCGAGGCCATGGAGGCGTTCCTCTCCGCCTACGACCCCCACGCCCGCCGCAAGGGCGGCCTGCGCCACGCCCGCCTCTCGGCGGCAGAGGCCAGGCGCATCGAGCCGGGCCTTGCCCCGGACGTGGCCGGCGCGCTGACGCTCGACGAATGGGGCGTGGACGTCTTCCGGCTCGCCGCACTCAACGCACTGGACGCCCGCCAGGCCGGCGCCGACCTGTTCCCCCACACCGAGGTCGTGGCCTTTCTCTTCTCCGGCCGCACGGTGCGCGGCCTGCGCGTCCGCGACCGGCTCGAGGGCCGCGAACGGGATGTCGAGGCTCGCCTCACCCTCAACGCGGGGGGGCCCTGGGCGCCCGCGATTGCCAGCCTGGCGGGCGCGGCCGTGCCGCTCCGTCCGGGCAAGGGCATCCACCTCACGTTCGAGCGCCGCATCGGCAACTACGGCCTGATCCTCCAGGCCGTGGACGGCCGTACGCTCTTCCTCGTGCCGCATGGCGCCGAGACGATCCTGGGCACGACCGACAGCGAGTATTACGGCGACCCGGCACTCGTGGACTTCGAGGTCACGGCCGACGAGGTGGCCTACGTCCTCGAGGCCGCGGCGCTGGCACTGCCACAGGCCCGCACCTGGCGCCCGCTGCGCGCCTGGGCCGGGGTGCGCAACACCATCTTCGAGTGGGGCGTGGACCCCGACGACCTCTCCCGCCGTCACGAGGTGATGGACCACGAGACGCGCGACGCCGTGCCCGGCCTGCTCTCGATGGCCGGCGGGAAGCTCGCCGCCTACCGCCTCTTCGCCGAGCAGGCCACGAACGCCGTTCTGGAAAAACTGGGCCAGCCACGCCGTCCCTGCCGGACGGGGGAGCGCCCGCTGCCCGGTGCGGAAGAGCCACCGGATTTCACCGCGCTGGCGCGCGAGATCCCGCTCCCGCCCGCCGCGCTCGAGCGCGTCTGGCGGCGGCTGGGCTCGAGGCTGCGCCACGTGCTGGGCGAGGCGGCGCCTGGCGAGCTTGCGCCCGTCTGCCGCGCCGAGGCCGTCACCGCGGCCGAGATCCGCTACGCCGTGCGCGCCGAAGGATGCCGCAGCCTCGAGGACCTGCGCCGCCACACCCGGCTCGGCGCCGGGCCGTGCGACGGACTGGACTGCGCTGCGCCGGCCGCCCACCTCATGGCCGAGCTGCTGGACTGGCCACCCGAGCGCGTGCGGGCCGAGATCCGGGAGTTCCTCGAGCGCCGCTGGATCTCACGCCGCCCCGTGCTGCGGGGGGTCAACCTCGGTCAGGAGGAAGTGACCCGGGGGGTTTATGGTTGACTTCGTACCCGTCCCCGTACCCGTACCCATACCCGTACCCGTGCCCGTGCCCGTACCCGTGCCCGTTGCTCTGCCCCACAAAGCTGCGATGGGCACGGCCCGGGGCGGGGGGTGCTCCCCCGCGGTCAAGCTCGCTCACCGGTGGCTGTCGGGCGCCGGCCGGTCGTGGCGCACCCCGAGCGCTAGCGCCGCGACGGCTCCCCGGTCGAGCTGCCGGAGATCGCGGCCTGGCGTGCGGCCGGAGCGCTACTGCAGGTGAACGCAGGCAGCATGCTGGGCGAGTACGGCGAGACGATTGGCGGGCTGGCGTGGAAGCTGATGGCCGAGGGGCTCATCGACCTGTTGAGCAC
>JACQVE010000316.1 GCA_016209965.1 Gemmatimonadota bacterium
ACCGCTCGCGCCCTCCGCCGTGGCTCGGATCGTAGCCGTGCCTGGACCGCGCCCTGTTACCAGGCCGCTGGCATCCACGGCCGCGACCTGGGGGTTGCTGGAACTCCAGCTCACCGGCGCCACAGTTGGCTGACCCTGCCGGTCCACGGGCGTCGCCCGGAGCTGCACCGACTGGCCGACGCCCAGCGTATCCACTTGTGGCGATACGCGCACCGTCGCGATCAAGCTGGCGGGCGGCTGCACGCGGAACATACTCCTGCCGTGAGTCGCCGCCACCAGATGCCCCGTGCGGGCGTTGTAAACCATGTCGAACACGGCCACGTTCGGAAACCCGTCGTTAAACGGCTCCCAGCTCGCCCCCTGGTCCCTCGAGTAGAACACGCCCAGGTCCGTGCCAATGTAGATGTTCCCGGCCAGCAGCGAATCGACCACAACAGCGTTGACCGGCATGTCTGGCAGGTTGGCGCTGATGTCCTGCCAGCTCGCGCCGCCATTGGTAGTGCGGAAAACGTGTCCCGACTGGAAGCCCGATAGGGTGACGTATGCCGTCTGGGCGTCAAAAGGGTCCACGGCTATGGACTTCACGAAGCGGGCCGGCAGTCCTTGCCTTGAGAGATTCCAGCTCCTCCCTCCATCTGTAGTGACCTGCACCATGGCGTTGCTCGTGCCCACATAGATCACCTGCGAGTCGGACGGCGCAGGTGCGATCGCGGAGATGCGCCCGCCCCCGTTGGTGAGGTCAGGGCTCAACGCTGTCCAGGATTCGGCGCGATTCTCGGTGCGATACAGCCGGACCGTGCCGAAGTAGAGAACCTGCGGATTAGACGGATCCATGACCAGCGGCGGGATGAACAATGCAGGCTCGGAAACGTCTATGCCGCTGACCTTGCGGAGGAAGTTGCCGCCGCCATCTCGACGGCGGGGTCCCCCAAAGGAGCTGTTCGGCGTCCACTGCATCTCGGCATATGCGGTGGTGGGCGTCGCCCGGTCAATGGCGGTGTAACCGCCATCCGCCCCCAGCACCACTCTCCACGACGGGGTGCCGGAAAATTCGAGCGTGCCGTTGTCCTGCGTGCCGCCCAGGGCCATGCTGGAATCGGAGGGGTGGAGCGAGATCCCCGGATAGAACTGCGTGGCGGCAATGTTCGTGTTCAGGCTGACCCAGGAGTCGCCGCCGTTGGTGGACTTATAGACACCGCCATCGTTGACAACATAGATGATATTCGGATCGCGAGGGTCGAAGGCAAAACCGTGCTGGTCCACGTGCACCGACCCCAGGATATTCGTGAAGGTGTTCCCGCCATCGGTCGAGCGGTAGAGCTGGACCGTGCCGACATAGACGCGGTTGGGATCGGCAGGGTGCACGGCTACGACTAGGTTGTACCAGCACTGCGTGTTGCAGGAGAAGCTGGATCCCGGGGCGGGAAGCAGGCTCCACGTGGCCCCGGCATCGGAGGTCTTGTAGACGCCCAGGAGGTTGCCATCCGAGCCGGAGCCGTTGCGCGCGTCCATGACCACGGCGTAAAGAATCCCCGGCGAGGAGCGGGAAATAGCAAGATTGATCCTTCCGACGTCGCTCGTGGGGAAGCCGCCACCCAGCCGTGTCCAGTTGGCACCGCCGTCCGCAGACTTGTAGACGCCATTGTCGGAGCCACCGGAAATCCTGCCCAGGGCGGCGTATATCGTCGAGCTGTTCGCCGGGTCCAGCACCAGGTCTGTAGCAATGCCCTCCAGCACGCGCGTCCAGGTGGCGCCGCTGTCCCGGGACTTGAACACGCCGAAGTCGCTCGCCACGTACAGCGTGGTGCTGCTCGTGGAGCCGGCCGTGCTGGAATCGATGACCACATCGGCGATGCGGGCGCCGCCTGTCGTGGCACTCTCGAACACCGCCGCGCCCAACTGCGTCCAGGTAGCGCCGCCATCTGCCGAGCGCAGCACACCGCAGCCGTAGTAGCTGTCGCCGGAGAAGTGCTGCTCGCCGGTTCCCGCATACAGGAGGTCAGGGTTGACCGGGTCGATCGCGATGGACCCCATGGCCAGCGAGCACTCCCTGTCCGTCAGCGCCGTCCAGCGGGCGCCGCCGTTCGCTGTCTTCCACACGCCGCCCTGGGCTGCACCCACGTAGATCGTGTTGGGATCCGAGGGGTGCGGGGCAACGGAGGACATGCGGCCCGCGGACTGGATGAAGAAGTTAGGGATGTTCTCCGGCCCCATGGGGCTCCACGTCGTCGCTCGAATCTCGCCCGGGGCCCGGAAAAGGAAGGCCGCTGCTTCCGGCCACTGCGCCTGGTACTGGTCGAGCGCTCGCTGGAGCGCTCGGGGCGGGATACGGCCGAAGGGATAGGCGCGCTGCGAGTAGAAGTACTCCCAGCGCAGCCGCGGCTTCCCGCCGCCATCCCTCTCCTGCGCTGCCAGGGGAGCGGGCGCCAGGAAAAGCAGCAGCAGCGCCAGGCAGCGCCCGTAACTCGCCCGGGGAGGTGCAAGGAGTCGGCGTCGAAGCATGAGTTCAGGGGTAACCGGAAATCCGAACCGGAAGCTGGCGAATCCCCGCCGGCTCCAGGAGCTGGTGGCCCCCGGCGGCCAGATTACCGCCGGCGGCTCCAGGGCGTCAATATTCGCATTGCCGATACACCGACAGGGCGCCATTCAGTTCCGCGGCCAGGTGAGCGTCACGACCACAGAATTGCTCGCGCCATGCCGGTTCTGCACCGTAACGGCATACTCACCCGGCCCCAGCGGCGGGGGAGCCGCCTCCCCTACGGTCGGGAACTCTCTCGGGACGTAGAAGCGGATTTCCGTGCCCTCCGCCGCGGAAGCAAGGTCCGGGATCACCACGGCGCCAAAGCGGACCGTATTGCCTTCCGGCAGGAAACCCGAGCCGCGGATCGTGAGCTGCGTGGCCCGCCAGGGGTCGGCCGGCGCCGAATCCGGTCGGATCTCCACGATGCGAGGCCGATCACCCCGCCTCAGACCGACCACGTAGCAGGCTGGAAGTGCGATCAGCAGCGCTGCGAAGAGGATGCGGCGCAAAGCCAACCCTCCTTAGTGGTCGGGTTCGTAAGTACGGGCACGCGCCGAGTGCGGCCCTATTTGCGGATTCGACCACTTAAAAGCGCACGGCGGAGCGCCACACGATGTGGTGACCGGTGTCGGCAATGAAGAGGAGGCTGAAAGGTGAGGCCGCCACACTGGTCGGGCCGCTCAGGGCCGTCTCGCCGGCCGGGCCGCGGTCGCCGGTGAAGGCTTCGTCTCCGGTGCCCGCGAAGGTCGCGATAAGCCCCGTCGCCAGGTTGACCGTGCGCACTCGGTGGTTCCCCGCATCCGCGATGAAGAGCGTGCGACCGTCGGGCGAGACGGCGACGCCCTGCGGATCCTGCAGCAGTGCCTCCGTAGCCGGCCCGCCATCCCCGGCAAAGCCCCGGATTCCCGTGCCCGCGACGCTCTTGATCACGCCGCTGGCGAGCTCGACCGCGCGCACCCGCTGGTTGGCGCTGTCCACGATGTAGAGCAGGCCTCCGCCGAGCGCGAGGCCAGCGG
>JACQVE010000317.1 GCA_016209965.1 Gemmatimonadota bacterium
CGGTCCTTCTCCCCGGTGGGCTTGAGCTTGAGCCCGACCGGAGTGATGATGCGGGCGAGCGAGCCGATCGAGCTGAGGAAGCGGCCCACGCGGTGATACGAGCCGATCACGCTCAGTTCGTAGCTCTGCAGCGTGTAGTACGGCCCCGGCGTCTCGGGCTGCGGGCGCAGCATGTTGAGGTCTACGCCGGCCTCGCGCGCCTGGGTGCTCACGTCCTCCAGGAGCTGCGGCACCTCCTCACTGGCCGGGATCAGCTCCTCGAGGCGCCCCATGTGCTGCTCGTACAGCGCCAGCTTCTTCTCCAGCTCTGGCCCGCCCTGCAGCGCCGCGACGCGAGCGGTGCTGTTCTTTTGCTCGAGCTCCTCGAGTCGCGTCTCGAGCCCCTGGACTTCCGCCCTGGCCTTGCCGTGGAAGAAGTACACATAGGCGAAGACGAGCAGCAGCGGCACCACCCCCGCCAGCAGCCGCTTCTGCGCCTGGGGATCGCTGGGCAGGAGCGCCATATTATTCCTCTCCCTCCTCGCGGTTCGCGAACAGGGGCACGGTTTCGATCAGGCCCGGCGGCGGCACCTCATATGCCGCCTCGAGCATGAACTCGTAAACCTCGCTGTTCCCCTCCGGGACCCGCTGCGTGGAGGCCAGCCGCACCTCGCGGATGAACGGAGACCGCTCGAGATCGTTCATGAGCCGCGTCAGGGCAAAGGTGTTTCCGGCGCGCCCCTGGATCTGGAACACGGGCGGCGGCCCAGGCTGAACCTCGACCAGGCTGGTCAGCCAGGTATACTGCGGGAGGGCACGGCTGAGTTCGTCCACGATGTGGGCCCAAATATACCGGTTGGCATCGATCTCCTGGATCACCTGCAGCTTCTGCGTGACCGTGTCCTGCCGCGCCTTCAGCGCTTTGGTCGCCTCGATCAGCGCCGCGTAGCGGGCAGAGTCCTGCTCCGCTTGCTCCACGCTCAAGCTCAGCTCCGCGTTGCGGTTCCGGATCCCCAGCACCAGCCAGGCGATCAGCGCCGGGCCCACGATCCAGCCGCTGACCATGATCATGATCCAGCGGTCGATCTTGGGCAGCGGCGGCAGCGTGAGCGCGGGCAGCCGCGGGATCGCCAGCGAGAGCCCACGACCGCCGCCCCGCACTGTTCGGCGCTTCGCTCCGGGGAGCAGATTGACTTCGATCACGGAGCACCAGGGCGCTCACAGGAATCAGGCGCGGCGTAAGGCAAGCCCTACCGCCATCATCAGCATGGGGGCGATCTCATCCACCGGCATCGCTTGCATTACCTCGGGGCGGACCCGCACCCGCTCGAGCGGATTGGCCACCTCCGTCTGCACACCCAGCCGGCTCCCCACCGCCTCCACCATCCCGGAAACCCGCGCTCCGCCGCCGGACAGGAAGACGCGGCTGATTACCTGCCCGCCCGACTGCGCCGTGATCAGCGCAATCGCCCGCTCGATACCAACCGCCAGCTCGTCCACCCGATCGGCAACAAAGCTGCGCAGGTCCACCGCCGTGCTCTTCCCCTGAATCACCTCGTCCGCCTGCTCCGCCGCCAGACCGCGCTCCCGCTGCAACGCCTCGCGTAGCCGCCGGCAGCCAAAGGGGATGTCCCGCACCAGGATGGGAATGCCGTCGTCCAGCAGGTTCACATTCGTTGTCTCGTGACCGACATTCACCAGCGCGACCAGCCCCGAACGCGCGTCCGGATAGTTCTGCTCGAACGCGTTGTGCAGCGCGAACGCGTCCACGTCCACTACCGCCGCCGACAACCCCGCCTCCGAAAGCAGGCTCAGCCGATTGTCGATCAACTCCCGCTTCGCCGCCACCAGCAGCACCGACATCTGCGGAGACTCCGCCCCCGGATCCAGGATCTGGAAATCGAGCTGCACGCTGTCCATGTCGAAGGGCACATGCTGCTCCGCCTCCCACCGGATCACCCCTTGGGCATCCGCCTCGCTCATCCGATCCATCTGGATCTTCTTGATGATCACGTCGTGACCGCCCACCGCCGCCACAACCCTGGACTTCTTCAGCGCGGCGCCGTCCGCCACCAGGCGCACCGTATCCGCCACCAGCACCGGATCCATGATCTCGCCTTCCACAATGGCGTCCGGCACCTGCGGTGTGGTGGTGAGCTGCACGATCTCGGGCTCCGGCTTCGAGTGGTCTACCACGACCAGCTTGACGATGCCGCTGCCAATGTCGAGGCCGGCGGAAAGCCTGGTGCGGCTGAAGAATGCCATATCCGGCCTCAGACGTTCATGAGGAGATTTCGCGTATCTAGCACGTTACCAAGGCCTTGCATCCTTGTCAATCGCTAGAAGGACGCCGCGCCCGCATCCGACATATCCATCCAGCTCCCCTCGGTGATGGGGAACAACCCGTTCAGCGCGCTGATGTTGCGCAGCATGCGCTCGATGGTGCAGCTCGAGTACTGGGTGATGTGCGTGCCGGCCATGGTGCTGGACTGGTTGAGATCGCCATCGGTGAACAGCTTGAGCAGGCCGAAGAGGTTGCTGGTACCTGTGCCCGGCCGGGCAAAGTTGCCGCGCACCAGGACGATGCCGTAGAACTGGAATTGTCCCGTCCACTGGAGGTCTCCCTCGACCAGCAGGACGCCCTGACCCTCGCCGCCGGTGATTCTCATGTCGCCCGTGGCGTAGATGATGGGGAAGTGCGTGTGGCAGGGGTGGGTCGGGGTGGTGGGCGCTCCCCAGTTGTCATTGTCGTTGATGTTGCAGGCGCCGCCGGACACCAGGCTGGGCGCAGGGCTGACGGTGGTATTGCCGCTATAAGTCTTGTTGGCGAGCGAGATCAGGTCGGCCCACTCGAGGGGGCCTATGCTCAGGAAGTCCGCCTCGGTGAGCGCGGTATCCTGCTTGGTGGGGTTGGGCACGCCCAGGATCGCGCCGGAACCGAAAGTGGTCACCTCGGTCGAGTCCTTAGCCAGCACGCCGGGCACGCCGTTCAGGCCCGGGCAATCGGTGGCCGTGGTGAGCCAGGCCGGCGGAATAGCGTCGTTGCCGTTGATGGTCGCATTGCCGCCAATGGCCAGGGGCCCGAAGGTCTGGATGGCCGAGCGCTTGACCCCGCCGCCGAGCAGGGTGCGGGCCACCATGCCGACACGGCGCGTGGCGCCGGCGAGGGCGACGGGCGCGACGACTTTGCCCGTGGACTCGATCAAGTAGGTGCCGGTCACCACGTGACGGAGCCGGACCGTGTAGCTGACCGTGGCGCCGCCACTGCGGTAGGTGGCCGTGAGCAGGACACCGGAGGAGTCCAGGGCGAGGGGGTCGAGCTGGGTGCGCGTGAGCTGGCCAACGGCGTCGTTCAGCCCGCGCTCGGCGGCGAGGAACGCCTCGGTGGAGTAGCGGCTTGCCGTGCCGATGCGATCCTCCTGCGCCGAGGCGAAGAACCCGGCCACGACCAGGGCGCCGACCACCACGATGGCCAGCACGGCGGCGGCCAGTACGAACCCTTCCTCTCGAGCTTTGTCGCCGGGCTCCATCATCTCAGCTCCTGGGGGTGTTGCGCAGCAGCACATTAGCCTTCAGCGAGTCGGTGTAGGAGTTCCCGGTGAGTGCGGCCTGCGTAGTTTTGGCCCGCACTGTGATCTCGATGCGGGCGATGGTATCGCTGCCCAAGGTGACCTGTGCGCCATTGAATTTCAGGTAACGGAAGGCGAGGCCGCCTTCGGAAGGCTGCGCCAGCGGTCCGACCAGCGCCACGGCTGCGGTGGACGGCTCGTGCCGGCCGAGCACCCACTGCCCGTTGACGCTGAAGAGGCCGTAGGTCACGCGGGCGAAGGAGCGGACCTGGGCGCCACGGCGCAGGCTGTCCGCCACCGAGAGGGTGAGCCGCTGGGTGGGGAACGGCCCGAGGACCGAGTCGGCCAGGGAGATAGCAAGCCAAGTAGCGCACAGCCCACTGGGTACGGTGCCCACGGCCTGAATGTTGGCCTTCTTCCAGGCGTCGTCGCGGAAGCTGGCGGAATCCCGATCGGCCCAGTACAAGACACTGTCTCCCACGGCAAAGGCCTCGCCCAGTTGCCAGACGTCGAGCGCGGTTGAGCCAGCCGTCGAGTTGCAGGCGAAGCCGAGCTTTCGGAAGGCCCGTACCGTGAGCGACTCAGCCGCTGTGACCACCACGTCGCCGCGCGTGCTGCTGAGTCCGCGAAACTCCGAGCCGAGGAGGTCGAGCGCCGTGCGGCTCGCCTGCTGTACCCCGATCACCGCGCTTTCATGACGATAGCTGTCCTGCTGGATGGTCAAAGTCCGGAATATCGCGGTGACCACGATCGCGCCTACCACGAAGACAACCAGCAACTCGACAATGGTAAACCCCGGCGAACGGGCACTCATTTCCTACCTCAGGGCCACGCCGATGACGACCGTATCAACCACAGTGTTGACCAACCCCTGCCCCGGCTCGAAGCCGAGCCCCTGCGTGTAGATGTTGACCCGCTTCAGCTTGATGTTGACGCTCGTCACATCCCACCACACGGTGTAGCCGCTGACGCTCAGCGCGGCGCTCTGCGCGCGGGTCGTCACACTGTCGAAGTGCACGGACCAGAGGTCTTCCGTGACCTGTCGCACGACGGCTGAGCGCTCGGTACGCAGGTCGGCGGACCGAACCTGAGTGAGGATGAATCCGGTGGCGGATGCCATGGCGAGCAACGCGATCGCCAGGACGACGATGGCCACCATGACTTCGACCAGCGAGAAGCCGGCCGAAGGCGCGCGGCGCGCGGACATCAGAGGGACTCCACCAGCCCCAGCGGCTGAACGCGAGCCTGAACCTGCTTGGTGCCGCGGCTAAAGGTAATCACGATGGGCAAACCGCCGGTATTGCAGGATTCGAGGGCGAAGCCTCGAGAGGAATAGCACACCCGTATGCTGTCCCCGGTGGCCGTCGTAACGTCCGCGGAAAACTCATCCACAAAGTTCAGCGTGGTGATCGTGTCGCTCGTGCTGTGTACGACCCAGGCGCGATCCGTGGCGGGGTCGATGATCAGGCGAGCTGTCGAGCCGCGCTCGACAGCCACCATCTTGGCGCGCGCGGAAAGCCAGATGTATCCGTTGCGGGCGTTGACCACCGCCCAGGAATCGCGGACCCCGCCTGCGGGCAGCATGGCAATGGCTACGAGGATCGCAGCGATGACGACCGCAATCAGTGCCTCGACCAGGGTGAACCCCGCCTCTCGCACCCTCATGAAGCGCCCCCCCGATCGCGGTGTAGGCGTACCCGGCTGCATCCCGCCATTGGGAGGTCGACGCATGTGGCGTCTCCACCATCAGGCTGGCCGAGCGCGACGGCGCGGCCGTGGCCGGCGCGGGGACGCATCCGAAGCAAGATAGCAGATCCGTGCCTGCAATCAAGGGCTTGGGCAACAACAACTTCCGGGCCTTCGAGGGCTGCGGTCGCCGCAAAAAATGCGGGGTTCCCCACTTTTTTGCGGCTAGAAGCTGGGCACCCAGGCGCGGCTCGCGGGTCGGAACGGGCGGTTCAGTGCGGGGGAGCGGAGCAGCGCGCGGCGCAGCGCGCAGGAGGAGTAATCGATCCGGCCGCCGACGCTGGATTCCTGGGTCGCGGAAGCGACGCGGGCGGCGCCGTGAACGACGGCGCCGCGCTGCAGCACCAGCCGGCCGGCGACGGCCACGGCGCCGTAGAATCGCGCGTCAGAGGAGAAAGTGAGATCACCCTGCACAGCCAGTACGCCCTGCCCTGCGCCCCCGCTCACTGACAGGCTTCCGGATGCGAAGATCAGTGGGAAGTATGCGCCACACGGCCCGGTGGGATCGAGGGGCGCACCCCAGTTCCCCGGCGCCGCTTCGTTGCACCGGCCGTTGGAGTAGGTGGGCTGCAAGTGCACGGTGCTATCCTCGATGCGGTCCGCAATGGCCGGCAGGTCTTCAAAGCGGAGCGGTCCGAGGTCGAGCGGCGTCGTCCGCTCGAGGCCGGTGGCGGCTGCGAGCGGCGGCCGGCCCAGGACCGCCGCACCGGGGAGGATGCTGACCCGCGCAGGCGCCGCGGCCAGGATAGCGGGGCGCACCAGCCCGTCCTCCTCCTCCGCTCCGGGTTCTGCGGGCACGCTGGCGGGGCACAGGCTGTCCGGCCAGGGCGGCGGGGGGGCCTGGGCATGCAGGGCATCGACGGAGCCGCTGGCGAGCACGCTTGCCGCTCCCTGCACTGTCAGGGCAGCGGCCAAAGCGCCCTGGGCAAGCGCGAGATCGAGCCCCCGGACCAGGAACCCGGCTCGCGCCGAAGCCGCCTCGCCGCTGGATCGCGTCAGACTGGCCCGTGTCCGGAGCAGGAACAAGCCACCTGCCAGCCGTTCCAGGGCGGCGGCGTAACGGACGCCGTCGGGAAGGGTGCCGGCAGCGGCGGGCAGCGAGCGCAGCTCGCCCACGCGCATGTCCGCGTAGGCCGCTGTGCGCCAGGCCGCCAGCGCGCGACTGACGGCGGAGGCGGCGCCCAATCGCGCGTGCAGTGCGTCGCTGTGGCTCTGGGCAATGCGCAACTCCTGCGTGCTCACGTAAAGCAAGCTGGCCGTGAGGAGCTCGAGGCCCACCAGCACCAGGAACGCGAGAGCCAGCACGGCACCGGTACGGGTCCGCTTCACGGCCCCTCCCGTGGCGGACCTGCCCCAGCCGCCTGGCTGGCGGGATTAAGCAAGGCCAGCCGCAGCCGCGCGCGCGCGGGCGGGGCAACGCCTGACGGCGCAGCGACCTCTGGTGCGGCGGCCAGGCGGACTTCCAGGGCGGCGGGAAGGCCCGGGGTAGTGCCCGGCGTTCCCAGCAGGAGCCGGAAGCTGCTGGCCGTGTCATCCAGCGTTTCCGGCGTAAGCGGCTGGCGGCCGCCCCCGCCACGCCGGTACCTCAGCGCTGCGCCGGAAAGGTGATAGCTGCCGCTCTCGTAGAGGAGCAGCATCGTTCCGGGGCTGAGCACGATCCCGCCCAGGCTCCAGGTGTAGAGATCCTCTCCCGCACGGGCACGGCATCCGCTCGCGACTCGCCGGCTGCCCGCCAGCGGCGCGGCGCCGCCCGGCCCGTTCGACTCGACCGGCAGCACCGAATCCTTCGCGGCATTCGGAGCGCGCATTCCCCGATACCTGACCAGGGCGCCGGCTGCCACGCCTGCGCAGGCAATGGCCGTCCCCCGGAACGCGCGCAGCCGGATCGAGTCGCTCGCGACTATGCTCAGATCCGCGGCCGCGTCGGCGAAGCGCAGCTCCGCCGCCAGGACCGCCGCGGCGGCGCGCACCGCTTCCGCCCACTCGACTCGCCGGCTATGCACGCGCGCCAGCCGCTCCTCGGTCACGACCAGGCTGCCGAGCGCCGCCGCGACCAGGCCGCCCAGCGCGAGACTCACGACCAGCTCGAGCAGCGAGAAGCCGGCGCGACACCGCCTCATCAGGGGCTGGCCAGCGGGGGCGGCAAGGGGAAATGGAGCAGCGCGAAATGCAGACTTCCAGGCCTGCCGCCGGCCGGCGACTCGACCACCAGCTCGATGGAGGCGAGGCGGCCCCGCTGCTCAACGACCCAGCGCACGCGCCGCGCGTCCCAGACAGCTTCGCCCGAGCCCGGGCTGGCGACCTGCTGCAGCGAGTCCAGGACGGCGCCGGCCAGCAGCACGGCCTGGTAACGGGCCTCCGCCTCCTGCAGAGTGCGGAGCGCAAGGGTGGCGGCGCCCAGAATGCTGAGGGTCCCCACGGCAAGCACCGTGAGCGCGACCATCACCTCGACCAGCGTGAAGCCGTCAAGCGAGAGCAGGCGCCAGCGCTCCCCGATCCGGCTCACCATGGGCGAGCCCGGCCGTAGCTCGAGATGGCGATGCCCGCCTCGGCACGGCCACGCCGGAGATGCAGCGTGCGGGCAGCCATGCGGCCCAGGCCCAGAGCGTCAAAGGCCAGCTCGAGGCGCTCGAGGGGCGCACCCTCCGTTTCCAGCCTCACGCCGTAGTCAGCCGCCAGGTCGACTGGTGCGGCCACCGTGTCACCGTCCGACTCCGCCCAGAAGCGAGCCCGGTCGACCTCGATCACGAAAGTGGCATGGCCACGCGCGACGGCGCTGGCGCGGGCCCGTGCCAGCCCGGCCAGGAGGGCGTCGCGGGCGGCTCGCACGGTGTAGGCGTCCAGCCAGCGGGCCACGCTCGGGATGCTGCTGGCGGCGAGGATGCCGAGCAGTCCGATCACGACCAGCAGCTCGACGAGGGTAGTGCCGGCGGGGCGGGCGTGCGCGTTCATGCGCGGAGTTTGGCCAGCCGGGCGGGGC
>JACQVE010000318.1 GCA_016209965.1 Gemmatimonadota bacterium
CGGCAGCCGGGAGGTGGTGGACGGGCTGATCCATGACGGGCTGTGGTGCTCGTTCGGCGAGTGCCACATGGGCGGGCACGCGGAGTACACGGCGTGGAAGGCGGGGATCACGCGGGAGGAGGCGGACGAGTTCGCACTGGAGTCGCAGCGCAAGGCGATCCGCGCCATTGACGAGGGGCTGTTCCGGGACGAGATCGTGCCGGTCGAGGCGCCGGGGCGCAAGGGCGCGACGGTAGTGGACACGGACGAGTCGCCGCGCCGCGACACGTCGCTCGAGGCGCTGGCGCGGCTGACACCCGCGTTCCTCCAGGACCTGCCCCAGGAGGTGGCCGCGCCCGTAGTGACGGCTGGCAATGCGCCGGGCATGAATGACGGCGCCGCCGCGCTGGTTCTGACCAGTCAGGAGTACGCGGAGGCGCAGGGGCTGCCCATCCTGGCGCGCATCAGCGCCTACGCCTCTGGCGCAGTGGCGCCGCGGGAACTGTTCTTTGCGCCGGTGCGGGCGGTGCGCCGGGTCATGGAGAAGGAGGGGAAGCAGATCCGGGATTACGACCTGATCGAGGCCAACGAGGCCTTCGCCGTGCAAGCTCTGGCCGATGGCAAGGAGTTGGGCTGGGACTGGGACCGGGTCAACGTGCACGGCGGCGCGGTCGCGCTGGGCCACCCCATTGGCGCCTCGGGTGCGCGCATCCTGGTCACGCTGCTCTACGCGATGAAGGCGCGCGGCGCGCGCACAGGGCTGGCGACGCTCTGCCTGGGCGGCGGCGATGCGGTGGCCTTGTCCGTGGAGCGGGTGTGAGCGAGGACGCGGCTGCCCATGCCCTCCGGCGCCCGGCAGCGGCTGTTCCTCGCCCATGGTAAGCTCCGTAGCGGCTGGAGGCTCCTGCTCTTCGTCGTTCTCTTCACGGCCCTGGTGCTGCTGGCCAGGTTCCTAGTCAGGCTGGCGCCGCCGCCTCCCCTTCACCTCGAGCTGTTCTGGCAGGGACTGGCGCTGCTTGCCGCCGCACTGGGCGCGGGGTGGCTGCTCCTGGCCAGGCTGGACCGGCGGCCGCCAGGCGCACTGGGCTTTGCCTGGACCTCCGCCACACCCCGCGAGCTGCTGCGCGGCCTGGCCGTGGGAGTGGTCAGCCTGGGCGCGGTGGCGGCTTCGCTTACTGCGGCCGGCGCACTGCACTACCGGCAGGAGGCGGGCACGAGCACCGCGTACCTGGCGGCGCTGGCGGGCAGCCTGCTGCTGCTCGCGCCGGCCGCGGCCGCGGAGGAGGCGGTCTTCCGCGGCTACCCGTTCCAGGTGCTGGTGGAGGGGGTCGGGCCGCTGCTGGCAACCCTGCTGGCCAGCGCAGGATTTGCGCTGGTACACGTCTCCAATCCCGAGGCGAGCCCGCTCGCTCTGCTCAACATCTTCCTGGCCGGCGTACTCCTCTCCCTGGCCTACCTGCGCACGCGCAGCCTGTGGTTTGCCAGCGCGCTGCACCTGGGGTGGAACTGGGTGCTGGCCAGCCCACTGGACCTGCCGGTCAGCGGCCTCGATCTGTTCGATACGCCCTTATACGACGCGGCCGCGGCTGGCCCGCGCTGGATCACGGGGGGCGCCTTCGGCCCGGAGGGTGGGCTGGCGGGCACCGTCGCCACACTGGTCGCCATCTGGGCGGTGTGGCGCCTGCCGGGGCTGGGCGAGGCGCCCGAGATGCACGCGCTGCAGCCTCTGGTGGACTCGAGGCTCGCGCCCGCGGCGAAGGGGCGGGCGGCATGAGTGCCATCCGCCGCGTGGCCGTCATTGGCGGCGGGACTATGGGCAACGGGATCGCCCACGTCTTCGCGCAGCACGGGCACGAGGTGGTGCTCGTGGACGTGAGCGAGGAGCGGCTGAGCGTGGCACTGGCGACCATTGCCTCGAACCTGGACCGGCAGATCAGGAAGGGGGCACTCCCGGAAGACGTGAAGGCAGCGACGCTGGCGCGCATTCGCACCGCTACGCGCGTAGCCGATGCGGCGCCGGCCGAGCTGGCCGTCGAGGCGGTGCCCGAGCAGCTCGAACTCAAGGTCCAGGTGCTGGGCGAGCTGGGTGCAGCGCTGCCGGACGCGGTGCTGGCGTCCAACACTTCGTCCATCTCGATCACCGAGCTGGCCCGGCACGTGCCACGGCCGGAGCGGGTGGTCGGCATGCACTTCATGAACCCGGCGCCGGTGATGAAGCTGGTCGAGGTGATCCGGGGGCTGCAGACGTCGGAGGTCACTACCAGCGCCGTGATCGAGCTGGCGCGTCGCCTGGGCAAGGAGCCGGTCGAGGTGAACGACTCCCCGGGCTTCGTCTCCAACCGGGTGCTCCTGCCCATGATCAACGAGGCGGTGTACTGCCTCATGGAGGGGGTGGCGGACGCGGAGGCGATCGACACGGTCTTGCGGCTGGGAATGAATCATCCGCTGGGCCCGCTCGCACTCGCCGACCTCATCGGGCTGGACACCTGCCTGGCGATCCTCGAGGTGCTGCACCGCGACCTGGGCGAAGACAAGTACCGGCCCTGCCCGCTGCTGCGGAAGTACGTGAGCGCGGGGTGGTTGGGGCGGAAGACGGGGCGGGGGTTCTATGAGTACCAGGGCTAGGGCGGGAATGGAGAACGCTATGAGTGCCGGGGGCATCGGCGAGGAGCAGCAGCAGGTTCGCGCACTGGCGCGGGAGTTCGCGGAGGCGGAGCTGCGTCCGCACGTCGAGCGCTGGGACCGGGAGCGGGCGCTGGACCCGGCCGTGTTCAAGCAGCTTGGCGAGCTGGGCTTCTTCGGGATGCTGGCGCCCGAGGCGTTCGGCGGCCTCGACCTCGACCTGCCCACCTACCTGGCCGCGCTGGAAGAGCTGGCCTGGGGCGAGCCGACCATCGCCCTGACGCTCTCCATCCACAGCGCCTTTGCCGTCACCTTGCTGCTCCGCCACGGCGGCGAGGCGCTGAAGACCCGCTGGCTGGAACGGCTGGCACGCGGCGATGCCGTGGCGTGCTTCGCCCTGTCCGAGGCGGAGGCGGGTTCCGATGCGGCGGCGCTCACGACGCAGGCGGCGCGGGACGGCGATGGCTGGGTGCTCAGTGGCGAAAAGAAGTGGGTGAGCAACGGGGGCGTAGCCGGGCTGGCCCTGGTCGCGGCGCGGACCGACTCGCCGGAAGCGCGGTGCGGAGCCAAGGGGATCGGCCTGTTCCTCGTGCCTACCGACGCCGCCGGCTACGAGGTCGGCGCGCGGGAGAAGCTCATGGGGCTGCGGCCCATCGAGGTGGTGACCCTACATTTGCGCGACGTCCGCCTCGATGGCGACGCGGTCCTGGGTGACCCGACGCGGGGCTTTGTCTACGCGATGGAAGGGCTGGACGTGGGCCGGCTGGGCATTGCGGCGCAGGCCGTAGGCATCGCGCAGGCGGCTCTGGACCATGCCCTCGCCTACGCCGGCGAGCGCGAGCAGTTCGGCCAGAAGATCCGCGAGTTCCAGGGCCTGCAGTTCAAGCTGGCCGACATGGCCACGCGGGTTGCGGCGGCGCGGGCGCTGGTGCAACAATCTGCCGCGTCGCCGGCCACAGCAGCGTCCGCCATGGCCAAGCTATTCGCCAGTGAGACGGCCATGTGGGTCACGACCCAGGCGGTCCAGGTCTTTGGCGGCTACGGCTACATGCGCGACTACCCGGTCGAGAAGCTCATGCGCGACGCCAAGGCGACGGAGATCTACGAGGGCAGCAACGAGATCCAGCGGGTGGTGATTGCGCGAGAGCTTTACC